>JAGQLH010000100.1 GCA_020429465.1 Candidatus Dojkabacteria bacterium
TAATTCGATGTGCAAAAAAATATAAAAGCCTTTTAGATCTAGTACTTAAATTTTCCCAAAATTGTGATTGTCTCAGCCTAGCCATAGTATTATCGGGGGTCTCACCTAAAACCTTTCTAGGAATAGGCCTTAGATTATGGTCTAAATTTTCGAGATCAACGAAGCAACCTGAGAAACATAAATGTACCTCATCCAAAAAAGCAGATATACTCTGAATATATGCAACCTCATGTCTAGTCAGCGAATCTGTTCCATTTCTATTAATTAACTCCAAAGTCTGAGCATTGTGATTTATTGATAACATTGGAAATTCTTTACTAACCAAGTCTACTGTAATTTGAAAGAATGGATCTCTATCGTGTTTATTTGTGACAGCCAACTCAGCTTGACCATTCAGGGCTGGGGATATGATCCCATCCAAACCTAATAAATACAAATCCTCCCACGAGACATCTCTGGGTATCATACTGAAGCTATGCAAATGTAAAGGATTAATAGAACAATTCCCTGGCATATCAGGATTGAATTCATTCCTTCCTATGTGCTGTACAATCCTACCACGTAAAAACGGGTTAATTATACCTGCCATACGAGATTTATTTTCGTTCATTTCATTTGCAGTTTTCAAAGCAATGAAGTTAATCCTAAATAACTCAGTTACAAAATCACAAGATAGATCCGAAATTATTTGTGGTGTAAAACATTCTTCATTTTGTAATGCAAAACTCAAACTACTATCGGGGCCGTTGAATCCAATAGGAGGAGAAAGTACTATAAATTCGTCATCTTTGAATAGAAATTCCTTTATAAGTCCATCTTTTTTATATGCTTCAAAATCAGGACTAGTTCTCCACTGTTTCATTCCTGCAGTTTTTATATCCGGAATCCACAATTTAGGTATCGCCCTTTCAGAAAGATACCTTGCAGATAAATTTTTTTTTACACCTATTCGTTCACAATTCATATTGAAAATTCTAAATCCTAATCGGGTTAGTTACTAATAAAAAAGTCTCATTTTGGAGGTTATATAGACATGACAACCTTTCAATAATACCCTATAGCAACAGATATCGCTCGCCGTTCTGAATGTTTGACTAAAGATTTCTTTCACATATACTACAGATTATACATATAGTGGGTATATAGTACAATGTTTGAATTAATCATATTGCATAGCTTTCATCTATATTAGATAACTTATATAATCACCTTCATCCAATTTATCTCAAAATGACCGAACTATACCAGCCCTATAGAGAACAACAAAATGCTCGTTTACTAGCCGAAGAATTTTTTGGACCTACCGGGCCGTTTAGTCACCGCTTTGAAAGAATAGGCCCAAAAGGTGGAACAATCATTGATCATATAGAAAGAATTCAAGCATCCCTCTCCCACCATGGCCTCTATAATCCTGGGTTAGCAATGGCAGCTGAATTACATGACTTAGTGCAATTTAAAGACCTAGATCATCTATCTAAGGGAGAGGGCTACAGCGACCATATTTTGGAGGCATTTTACAATCAGCTTTACATAATTGATCCAGAGCTATCAACCTATTCGATTGGGATCGCATTATCAGCAGAAAAGTTTGAGCAAACAGCTGAGAGCTGGAGAGTGTTACTCAACGAATTCCTCAGCCAAACTGAAAATGATTCATTTTCCCGTTCTGACCACATTGTAATGAACACTTCAATCAACGATTTATCATCAAAGGAGCTTACAAAATGGCGTAGTTTATTGGAACCTTATGGCCTAGTAGAAGATGATACTCTTACAGAGGCAGGCGAACATTTACTCACTCTTTTTCTTCATCCCGAAGAGAATCAAGGAATAATAAAACGATTTGCAAGCCCAGACGAAGATTTAGTACCTATATATAGGTATATTGAAAGAGAAGTAAGATCACTTGTTAATTCTCCAGCATTTTCAATCGATAAAATTGAAATGCTTATGTCAATCATAGCAAAGTATTCTGATGTTCTTTTCACATCCTTGGAAAACACACAACTATCTAGTCACTCTCAAATTGGGAAATTCATGAATAGGATACAAAATTATCTCTTTGATATGAATATGATAGAACAGGAACACCTTGGTAGAGCACCCCTAGATGAAGCCTTGTCTAGATATCAACAGTGGGAGTTAGAAAAACATCTTAATATGGGAATACTCAGAGAGTTGCTATCAGATTCTGATGAGCAGATTATCCCTCCCCATTTTTGGAGCTGGCGAGCTCCTCGAGTGGGTGTGGAGAAAATGCTCAATGTGTTAGAAAAATGGGATATTGAGGGACTTATTCTTAAAACAATCGAAGTTATCGATAATATTCGCCATCCAAAAGATGCATCTTCTGCATGGGTTGATTCACAAGAATTAATTTCATTTTATGCACCATTACTTGAACTTGCAGGCCTAAATGACCTAGCAATTGAGGCTTCCGGCATTGCTTTAGAGTACTTAAATCTACAAGACCCTCTATACCCAGAAGAATTAAAGCAGACGACTATCGATTACTATCAGCAAATTTTAGAAATTACATCTGGAGATCAGAATATTACAAAACAATTATTTAATAAACTTAACACCCTCTATCCTAATGCCAAGATCTTTTATCGTGTAAAGAGCCTAGGAAGCATGCTCGAAAAAGCTAAAATTAAACAGCGTGGCCAACAGATTTATACTGCTCCAGACGCCCTTGGATTTTCTATTATTGAGAGTAATTTAGAGAATCGTGAGAATCAAGATTACCCATTTCAAAGCCAAATCGAACCTATAATTTTGGATATTTCCACTGGATCTTTGCAAAGTAAACACACTATTGACCTAGATCGTTCTGTTGAAATTCGCTTTGGTTATAAAGATAATTTTGACGATACGGAAGTCGAAGAATATGGGAGATATGTAACTGGATTCGACACAGATAGAATGATGATTGGGGAGGAAGAAGTTATTGTCCGAGTAAAACCTGCAAAGAGCAATGGATACCAAGCTATCCACCTAAATTTTATGACAGACCATGAACGACCAGTAGGAATTGAAATAAAACTCATGGATGAACAGTGGTGGTATGACGCTGAATTTGGGAATGCTGCACATTTTGAGTATAAGAATAAAGATGCGTTTAGCAGTGAGCTAGCAGATTTACAATTCTTAATAGATACTTCATCTACCGATAATAAGCAAAGATATAGACGTGCATACCAAATTGCTCGATCGAGAATTGAAGAGAAACTAATAAAAATACGCCAACGATACCAATTTATGGGTAACACAAAAAAGACAAAAAAAGGACGCAATACCCTCACAAAAGCAACACGAAGACTAGTGCGTGAATATATCCCTATAGTAGAAGACCATGTACTTGTTGGGCTTGGGTAAGCAACTCTCCTACCTCAACTAGAATCCCTATGTCAGATGAAATATTTCCGTTACATTATTATATGGCTTTTTATATAATTCATCCCAGATTGAGACTTCATTGAACCCCCCCTTTCGTATTGCGGTTTTTAAATACATACTATATTCCATCGCTTCATCTATAAGACCTCTTTCATAAAACCAGTGTATTATTTCTACACAACATCGAATTACCCACCAACTCAGATCTTTAATATTCTTACGTGAGTTAAATTCAATTCCGGCGTACTTCATAAAAGAATCCCATTTATCTTCTTCCACATATCTCCATAAGAATATCCCAATATCTCTTAGTGGGTCTCCTAACTGAGCATTATCCCAATCTATTAGATACAAATCTCCTTTTGTATCTAATAAAAAATTATTGATATTTGGGTCTTCATGAGTTAAAACTAGGTCTTCGCTATAACTTTCTGGTCTATAATTGTTCAATGTATCAGATATTTCTCCTAGATCTACTTTTAATTCATATCTAAAAAAGTTAAAGAATTCCTTACTGATAATTTTATTAACTACTCTAAGTTCGTGATCAATATGCTCTTGAAAATTTAGAATTGCTCCATTACTTCTCAAGAAACTGACTATATACCTATCCTTATGTACTCTACGAAAGATATCCGCAAACAGTTCTATAGACGAATTGATTTCACCAATACTGGGAGGTGAACCATTAATTAATTCCTGTACAATAACAACATTTTCTTCTTTAAGATCAGCCCCGATGAGCTGAGGAATAAAAGAGAATCTACTACTTAGTCTCTTCAGTAATTGATAGTCTCTTTCAGGCAGTTCTTTCCTAAAGAATCGTTTAATTCTGTCCATATCTCCATGGCTCACAAAAGCAGCATT
>JAGQLH010000101.1 GCA_020429465.1 Candidatus Dojkabacteria bacterium
TATTATTTCTTTACTAAAGGCTCACATTAAAGAAGATAAACTCGGACATGCCTATCTATTCGCTGGTCCCCGAGGTACAGGTAAGACCACCGTCGCACGTCTTTTTTCTAGGGCGCTTAATGGAATACAAGACGAGTCTATGGATGCCTCAAACATTGATATAATTGAAATTGATGCTGCTTCAAACAGAGGAATTGATGAAATTAGAGATTTAAGGGATAAGGTGAGCTTCACACCATCGCGACTTCAGTACAAAGTGTATATCATTGATGAAGTACATATGTTAACGAAAGAAGCGTTTAACGCTTTGCTTAAGACGATTGAGGAACCTCCAGCTCATGTTGTTTTTATTTTTGCTACAACTGAACCTCATAAAGTTCCAGTTACTATATTGTCAAGAGTAATTAGATTTGATTTCAAGTTAGCATCGAATGATGAACTAATGAAAAAGCTTACTTATGTCCTCAGTAATGAATCAGTAGTGTTTGAAGATGCTGCTCTTGATTTAATAATTCGGCATGGGAGAGGGAGTTTTAGGGACAGTGAGAGTATTCTAGGAAAGATACTTTCAAATTCACAAAAGAAGAAATTGACAAGGACCTATGTTGAGCAGCTTTTGGGGTTAATAGATAGTGAGTATGTTACGAAATTTATACAATCACTTTATGAAACTTCAACAGATAAATCCCTGCAAGTACTATATGAATTGGAAACTAAAGGAGTAGATTTACATGTATTCTGCTCGCAAGTTCTTGAAGAAGTTCACTATAGTATTGTCACAGATTTCGCTAAGAATGATAAAAGCAAACTACAAAAGAATGCTACTATCATTAAAGAATTATCTAAAGCTCAGAGAGAGATGAAGACCGCTGTACTGCCAGTTTTACCTTTAGAGGTTTCAGTAATTAGTCTATGCGAAGGAACTTCATCATATCCGAAACAAACTGCAAAACCAGCTGTAAAACAAGTAGAAAGAAAAGAATCTTCGGTGAAAGAACCAGTGCAAACGAAAAAAAATGACACATCGAAAAAAGAGGAAGGGAAAGGGGTAGAAAAGAAGGTAACGAAGACTAAGCGTAACTCAAATGTTACTGTTTCAATTGAGTCAATAAAATCAAAATGGGGAGAGTTACTGGAAAGTATTAGACAACATAATCATCATTTACGAGCTTTCCTGGCAAAGGCAGAGGTTATTGATATAGATTCAAATGAAATAGTTTTACATGTACCATTTGAATTCCACAGAAAAAAATTAGATGAAAAGGCTAGTAGAGAAAAAATTGAATCAACAATGAATACAATCTGGGAGTGTGATATAACCTATGTTGTCAAAGTGGACAAGAATCTGCTAGACACTGTTGAAATTATTGAGGATACTAGTAAATCGAACACAAACAAGGATGTTGTTGAACAAATATTTGGTATTTAAATTAATAATTTTTATTTATTATAATTTATCATTATGGCTTTAGGACAATTAGGAGACATGTACAAACTCCAAAAAGAAGCTAGAAAAATGCAAAAGGAATTAAAAAGTAAGAAGGTAACCGGCCTTTCTAAGAATGAAGATGTCGAGGTAGTTATTGATGGAACCCAAGAAGTTCTAGAAATTGGCATTTCAGATGCTTATATGACAATTGATAAAAAGAATGATCTAACAAAGGCACTGAAACAGGCTTTAAAAGATGCACAGAAAAAATTACAAAAGGAAATGACGAAGAGCATGGATATAGATTCTATTAGAAATATGATTGGAGGGTAATGAACCTTCTCCCAAAAGATCTAGAAAAGTTATTAGAGCAATTTCAGAAGCTTCCTGGCATCGGTCCAAAGTCAGCAGCACGTTTAGCATATTCCTTCTTGGAAAAAGCTGATTCGGATAAAGCTGCTTTCATTGAGGTCATAAAGGGGGCTTCTGATCGTATATCTCGCTGCACTCAATGTTGTAACTACTCTGAATCTTCTTTATGTAAAGTTTGTGATTCTAGCGAGAGGCAAGATACTCAGATACTCGTAGTTGAAGAACCTATGGATGCGTACACATTTGAAAGCACTGGAACGTATGAGGGCATGTACCATATTTTAGGGGGATTAATTTCTCCTGTGAATGGAGTAGGACCAAATGAAATCAGTGTCGACCAACTCATAAAACGTATCAAAAAAATAACGGGTGAGGGTAGGGAGGTTGAGATCATCCTTGGGATTACCCTAACTCTAGAAGGAGAAGCCACTGCTAGCCATATAGTTGAGCTTATCAGAGTCCTTCCAGAAGTAGGTGGGCTTTGTAACTTTACAACTCTCGCAAGGGGATTGCCGTCAGGTGCAGACTTGGACTATGCTGATACCAGAACGCTCCAAAATGCCTTTAATGGACGCAGTCAATATTAAACATATCGCTATCAAATAACGTATCCCTCTGCTAATACATGTCCTAAGTCACTAGAAATCAACTGTTTGGCCTAACTCTGGTATTGTTATATTTGTGTATCCTTTCCCTTTAATCAGTTCAGAAAAATCAGATGACTGTTCAAGGTCAGCGTGAACCAAAAATACTTCCTTTAAATTATCACTGGTATGAGACTCTAACCACCATAGAAGTTCGTTTGAGTCTGCATGTGCTGAGAATCCATACACTTCATGTATTTTGAACTTAACTTTTCTCTTCTGTTTATTTATAGTAACTTCGTTAGGGTGTTTTATTAGTTCATGGCCTAATGTACCCTCAGCTTGAAAGCCGGTAAATATTATGGAAGAGTTTGTGTCATGTATGAACGAAGCTATGTGTCCTACAACTCTACCTCCATCAGCCATACCTCCTCCAGCTATAATTATCGCTCCTTGTTCTTTCTTAAGCCTTCTCGACTTACCTCCACTTCGTACTATTGAGAGGTTTGGATTTTCTAATCCAAATGGATCGTCTAGAGAATTAAAATCACTACTAAAGTACTTAGAATTCTCAAGATACACATTTAGAAGATTTTCACCTAGCGGCGTATCAAAAAATAATTGTACATTAGGGTCCAATCGACCCTCCTTTATTAATGAATTCAGGATGAAAAGTATTTCCTGTGATCTATGCAAAGAAAAGATTGGAATAATAACATTACCGTTTCGTGATGTAGTTTCGTTAATAATATGTGAAAGCTTTGATACTCCCTGTTCAAAATCTGGGTGCAATCTATTCCCATATAGCGATTCCATGATGATGGTATCAGGTTCTAGAAAGTCGTCTTCGAAACCCTTGATAATTCTAGGTTTTATCCGACCGATATCACCCGAGAAGAGTAAGTGCTTACCACTATATTTAAAAGAGACGCTTGCTGCTCCTAATATATGTGAACTTGGAATAAGTTCGATTTCAAATGAGTCTAATTCAAAGGAAGTATTAAAATCTTTAGTTTCCAGTAATGATAGTAGCCCAATCGAATCATCGACATTGTAAAGTGGTTCGATGTGTTTAAATTGGAAGTTTTTCTCTTGCACCCTTGCGGAATCGAGGAGAATGTATCGTAGTATTTCTGCAGTAGGTGGAGTACAGTAAACTTTCCCCCTAAAACCTTCTTTATAGAGTTTGGGTAAAAGTCCGCAATGATCAATATGACCATGAGTTAGAACAACAGCCTCAATTTCCTTTGGAATGAATTTAAATTCTTCATAATTGAGTTTAAACACATCTTCCCCTTGGAACATTCCGCAGTCTATAAGTATCTTTCTTTTATCTGCCGTGATCTCGTAACACGAGCCTGTAACAGTCTTAGCAGCACCACAAAATTTTAGTTCAAAGTTTTTTAACATAGGTTTAATAATTAATACATAAAATTAGAACATTCCGCAGAGGCGGTCTCTTCGTACAACTTTTTTGAAAGACCTAGTAAACTTTCTCTTTCGTTTAATTCGGGCTCATCAGTAACTATTTCTAGCAATTCGTTCAGTATTTCCCCTATTTTTTTCCCTTTCGAAAATCCCAAATCGATCAAATCATTACCACTAATTTTTAGATCGGTCACCTTGAGTGCCATATCTTTTTTTAATACCTCAGCAATCCTCGATTCGAGCGCCTGTAGTTCAATAGGGTTGAATTCAGATTTTTCATTAGCTGAAGCATCGGCAATTCGTAGTTTTATCAAATCTTCCAATTGATCGACTCCGCCTACGTTTCTTAT
>JAGQLH010000102.1 GCA_020429465.1 Candidatus Dojkabacteria bacterium
ACTGGAGTCGGTACACAGAGGATAAAGTAGTCAGATTCTTTTATAATCTCGATATCTGAAGAAACATCCAATACTACCTCCTTTAAATCTCTCGCACAGATTTCGTCATCGATGGGGCAGATTCTATTTGAGATCTGTGAGGTTTTTTCTTCATCAATATCAAAGCCTACTACTGAGTATTTTTTAGATTTCGCTATTGCGCAGGCTAATGGCAGACCAACATAACCAAGACCAATAACTGCGATTTTCTTCTTTACTACTTTAGAATTCATAAGATGTTTATCGTCCAATACTGAAATAGTTTATACCATTACTCTTTATATCACTAGGATCATACATATTGCGTCCATCAAATACATAGTTTGATTTCATGCTCTCTAATACTTTTGTCCAATCTACATCCTTAAATTCATTCCATTCAGTGAAAATGATTAGAGCGTCTGCATTTTCCAAACAACTATATTTATCTTTAGTTAGTGTTACAGATTTTGATAATAAATTTCTCGCGAATTCCATACCTTCTGGATCATAGGCAGAAACCACTGCTCCTTCTTGCTCTAATTTTTTGATGACTTCTACAGAAACAGCCTCTCTCATATCATCAGTATTTGGTTTAAACGTAAGCCCCCACACTGCTAGCTTCTTCCCCTTTAATGATGTTAAGGTTTCCTTAATCTTAGAGTAGAACCTCCATTTTTGATCATTATTAACCTCAATAACGGATCGCAATAACTTGAAATCATAATTGTTATCTTTTGCAATAAATCGTAATGCTCGAACGTCTTTAGGAAAGCAGCTTCCACCATACCCTATACCTGCATTAAGAAAACTTTTCCCAATTCTTGGGTCCATTCCCATCCCTTCTGCTACTTTTGTTACATCCGCTCCCACCTCCTCACAGACATTAGCAATTTCGTTAATAAAAGAAATTTTTGTTGCGAGAAATGCATTTGATGCATACTTTGTCATTTCTGCTGTTGCAGAATCCACCATAAGAAAATTTGTATCAATACTGCTGTAAAGTTGTTTTACAATTTTTTGTGCTTTCATTGAATCTGTACCAACAACAATTCTATCTGGCTCCATAAAATCTTTAACCGCAGATCCCTCTCGAAGGAATTCAGGATTTGAGACAACATCGAAATCACCATTATATGATTTGCTTATTATACGAGCAACTTCAGCGACGGTACCAACTGGAACCGTACTTTTATTAATGATAACTGTGTACTTAGAAATTGTATTTCCAATTTCTTCTGCGACTGCATATACATACTGGAGGTCTGATGCACCATTTGGCTGTGGAGGGGTACCTACTGCAATAAAAACCACTTCACTATCTTTCATTACTTCTCTAAGCGATAGTGTAAAACTTAGCCTTTCTGATTCAATAGAATCCTTTACTATTTCTGCTAAATCAGGTTCGTAGAATGGAATTTCTCCTCGTTTTAATCGCTCTATTTTTGATTCATCAATATCCACACAGACTACTGAATGACCAAGTGATGCAAGGCATGCCCCTGTCACGAGCCCAACATACCCTGTCCCTACTACTGTAACGTTCATAGTATGCTCGTAAAAACTATTATTTAAAGATATCATTATTTACCTTACACTATACTACGGTATAATTTCCTCAGATTATCTCACACCTGTTCCTATGAATAAAATTCCAATTATCATTCTCAATTGGAATGGTCTTGAAGATACAATCCACTGTATTTCTTCGTTACAAAACCAAACAAAGAAAGGGTTCCATATCTATTTGGTAGACAATGACTCTGAAAATAATGAGGGTGAGATACTTAAAGAACGGTATAAAAAAGATTCAAATATAACAATAATTCAAAATACTACGAATTTAGGGTTTGTACGAGGTAATAATTTAATACTCAGAAAGATTTTAGCGGAACAATCCCCCCCAGACTCAATTATCCTCCTTAATAATGATACAGAGGTCGATCCAATGTGGTTTGAATCTATAATGGAAAGTACGGCTGATATCGTTGGTTGTAAATTGACTGATTTTTACAATAGAAGTCTTATGGATTCAGCAGGACATCGAATGCTGCGAACGGGTGAAATTATTCCAATTGGGCATGGCGATTCAGTAAAAAATTTTACTACACAATTTAACCCCTTTGGTGTGTGTGCTGGAGCATGTCGATACTCAACATCCATGCTTAAAGACATAGGATTATTCGACAAATTTTTCGTAACAGGATATGAAGATGCTGAACTTGGAGCTCGAGCGATTATGATGGGATATAGTTGCGAGTATTGTCCCGATGCTGTTGTTTACCATAAAGGCAGTGTATCGATACAAAAAATTCGTAACCTAGAATATTCACGCAAAATACAAACGAATATATGGTACACCTATTGGAAACTTATGCCCCTTCCACTTATTTTCCTAACACTACCTGTACTTCTTTTGAAGCAATTAGGTATCATACTGTTAGGAATAAGTACAAATCGTCCAATTTTACGGAAAGTTCATACCGAATCCTTACGAGAAATTTGGAATCAACGATCTATAATTCAGAAAGAACGTAGAGACTTTCAAAACCAGAGAGTTCTTTCTGCTCTTCAAATTTGGATGAAGCAATCGTCTTTTGTCCGTCATTACTTTTCCTATTTTTGGAATTACATCGTAAAACGTGAACAAACCGTCTTCGAAAAAATCTAAACCTCTTGTTTCCGTTATAGTTCTAAATTGGAATGGGTTTGAGGATACTGTAGAAGCAATTGATTCTCTTCTCAAACAAACATACCCTAATTTCAATATAATCTGCGTCGATAACGCTTCAACTGGGCATGATGTAGCTGCGTTAACCAATAAATATGGGGATAAAATCCGAATGGTTGGCCAGTATGAAAATATTGGCTTTGTACGCGCTCATAATCATATTTTTCAAATGCTAATAGATGAAGATCAAGCTGAGTATGTGGCACTGTTAAATAATGATGCAGTCGCTGATCCGAACTGGTTAGAAAATCTTATGAAATGTGCGATTGAAACCAATTCATCTATGGTTTCTGGAAAACTAATTAAATATGACAGCAGAGATCTACTTGATAATACAGGACTCATTCTCTTACAAACAGGAGATATTGTTCCTCGTGGAGAGTTTACTAATGTTCGAACCTATTCTAAACGTTCTCGAATTACTGCAGCAAGCGGCGCTGGATGTATGTACAGTATTCGGATGTTGCGTCAAATAGGTCTATTTGACGAGTTCTTTTCAACTGGTTATGAAGATAGTGAACTTGGACTTCGAGCGCATCTCCATAATCTAAAAGTCATGTATGAACCAAAAGCAATTGCCTATCACAAAGGAAGTAAATCAGTGAATAAGATTCGTAACCAGAATTACAGCATTACACTTCATCGCAATAGTTTTTATACTTATTTTTCGCACATGCCTATTCTATTGCAGATTATCTTTATACCGTTCCATATTATGAAGTTTATTGGAATTGTACTTTTTGGGGTTGCTACATTACGGTTTAAGTCCCTTGATTCGTACCTTAAAGCACTAGGACTCTATCTTCACAACGACAGGAAAATAGCGAAAAAACGACGACATGAGTTGCTCAAATATACTAAACCGTCACTACTAAAACTCATGTTATTGCACAAAAACTTTTTACCCCACTACTTGAGGTACGGATTATTTAGTCTAAAAAATCTCCATGGCATTCGTAGTAAACTCGAAGGAATATAATGCTCAAAATGAATACGTTCCTAACAAAAGTTACCGCATATACGTTTTTCAGTGAATTGATACTCATTTACCCCGTATATGCGCTCCTCTTTACTGAGTCTGGTATTTCTCCTAGTCAAATCGCATTACTATTAATAATTTGGAGCGCAACAAGTTTTTTATTAGAAGTCCCCACAGGTTTTATTGCTGATCATTTCTCGCGAAAAAACATTCTGCTTGTATCTGTAGTATTCAAACTTATTGGATATTTGATATGGCTTTTATTCCCAACATT
>JAGQLH010000103.1 GCA_020429465.1 Candidatus Dojkabacteria bacterium
AAGATTCCCCATATGAAAACTTGTCACTGCCATTGTTATATCGGCCAGATCTTTATTATTGCTAACGAACGCTGATATTAATACACCACCCTCAATAACCATGCCACAAATGTGCAAAAGCATAGGAAACGATGTATTTTTAGGTTCTAAGTGTTCTTTATGACGTGCACCTTCAACTTTAACAAAGCCTTCATCCCCGAAATGTGAACCCATCCAATTTACCAATTGTCTTCCTAAGAATGAAACGAGTAAAGATGTTGAAGCAAGTTCAATCACATCTACTAAAGTATCTTGACCAAAAGTAATTAATTCTTCTCCGTTCATTCAACCGAATTATGTAAATATGAAATTATTATTTCAAAAAAAAGTTTAACAGAAATTAAGTGTTTCTAGAGATAACAGGAACTACGGCTGACAATATACAGAAGTAAACTCAGTAAAAAGCATATTATCTATTTTTCTCTTTTAGAGCGTAATTGTTGTATTAGAAAACCTCCATGTCCACAAGTCATATTTAAAGCAATAGATGCAATCTGTTGGTCTTTCTGAATATAACCATATACTAGTGCACCAATTTCAGCGCAACCTACCAATGCATTGGCTAACCAAAATTTTCTGCTTCGACTTGTATCAATCTCTCGCCTCTTATGCCCATATTCATAAATAGTAAGCCCCGTTCTTGGCATACCTCCAGGTAAATTATCAAGAACATCAACAAGTACACCCGCTCCGTAGCCTAATGCAACATTTACAAGATTTTGAATGCCGTCAACTAATGGTTCCATGTAATCTAAATAACATCATTTAAATAAAAACCCAAGCCTATACCCAACATCGATGTTGAAGCATATGCTCTATCAATATCTCCATATACTAATAAACCCACAGTACTTATACCAGCAATTATCATAAATAAACCTGCAAGCTTACCAACATCAGACTGAGGACGAAACTTATCTAGCAAATTAGTATTTACATACTCATCATTTTGAGGTTTTTGCCTCTCTAGATATTCCCTTACAGTTGGTATTTTATTACTAGCGATAAGTACCAATGAGGCTGCGCCAAACAAAATAGTAGATAATGTTATATGATTATTTTCTAACACAGATACAAATTCTTCGATTGCATTTCATTGTTATAACTTATAGCAAATTATAGTACGAATTCGGTAAGTGTCAATGGGGAATTTGGTACAATACTTTATTGTCATTCCTGCCTTCGCAGGGATGACACAAAAACTATATTACCGCATACGCGAGAAGAACATAGAAATATGACTACACCAATGCAACAACAATATAATGAGTTGAAAGAACAGCATAAGGATGCAATCCTATTGTTTCGGCTTGGTGACTTCTACGAGGCATTTAACGATGATGCAAAAATACTTTCAAAAGTACTTGGAATAACCCTTACAGGACGAGGTAAAGGTGAAAACAAAATTCCAATGGCAGGAATTCCTTATCACTCACTTGATAATTATCTTCACAAATTAGTATCTGCAGGTCACAAGGTAGCCATGGCAGAACAGCTTACAGAAGCAGGACAAGGAACCATAGTAGAACGAGGTGTAGTAAAAATACACACACCAGGAACATATACAGATGAAAAAAACTTGTCAGAACAAAAACATCACTACATAGGGACTCTCTACATCCATAGCAACCGGAATGGAGAAGATTACTATCTTTCACTACTAGATATTTCAATTGGTGAACTATTTGTTTTCCACTTTGAAAGCATTGAACAAATATATAACGCTATCCTTACTCATTCACCAGCAGAATTATTACTCCCAGAGTCACTTAAAAATTCGAATTTAAGCATACCCAATATACGCAAAGAATATATACAAGAAGATGATTTCGACACACAACGTGCATACGAAGTACTTACAAGACATTTCAATACTAAAAACCTCAAGGGATTCGGATTTGAAGATAATGATAAAGCCCTAATACCGCTATCAGTTGTACTCAGATATGCAGCAGATAATCAAAAAACAGATCTCGAACACGTTCAAGCAATGAGGAAAATAGCACACTCAGATTCAATGCAGCTTGACTTTGCAACTATTAGAAATTTGGAACTGGTTTCGAACTTACGTCCAGAGCAAGGAGCGCTTAGCCTATATGATGTTCTCAACGATTGCAAAACGTCAATGGGGCAAAGATTACTTAGACAATGGATACTTACACCACTTACAAAAAAGGAATTGATAGAAGAACGCCAAGAGGCAACATCTTACTTTTACTCTCAAAAAGAATTACTTTCAAATGTCATAGATCACCTAGGAAACATACTCGACATCGAACGCTTGGTTGCAAAAATTGGAACTGGATCAATTCATGGAAGAGATCTACTGGGACTCCAACAGTCACTTGAACAAGTAAAAATGCTAACAACGACCCTTTCTAATTTCCCTACAAATACACTATTAAATTCATTGACCCTAGGACCTGATAATTATGAACATATCATCGATCTGATTACGAAAGGAATTAATGAAGAGTGCCCCGTAAAATTTGATAAAGGGGGAGTAATCAATGATGGGTTTAATGAAGAGATAGATGAACTTAGAAAAATCCAATCCAAAGGAGAAGAATATCTTCTTGATTTGCAAACAAGAGAACGAAAAGCAACAGGAATCGATTCTTTAAAAGTTAAATTCAATAAAGTATTCGGCTATTACATCGAAGTAACCAAGACACACTCAGATAAAGTACCAGAGCATTACGTACGAAAACAAACACTCGTGAATGCAGAACGCTTTATTACACCCGAACTAAAGGAATACGAAGAAAAAATTCTTCACGCAGAGGATAGGTTACTCATTTTAGAGCGAGAAGTATTTGCAGAAATAGTTACTACTATTGCAAAAGATATCCCCGTCATTCAAGCACTTGGTAAATTTGTAGCCCATATAGACGTATTTGCAAATTTTGCCTCAATTGCTCTTTCAAACAACTACACACAACCAGAAATCACAGAAGCTAAAGGCATACACCTTACTAAAAGCAGACACCCAGTAGTTGAAAAAATTAGAGGGCATCAGTACATTCCAAATAATAGTGAACTTGGAGATAAAAACTCCAGACTTATCCTCCTTACAGGGCCAAATATGTCAGGTAAATCCACCTACATAAGACAAATTGCATTAATTACCCTTATGGCACAGATCGGTTCGTATGTCCCCGCGGAAACCGCCAGAATTGGAGTAGTTGACCGTATCTTTACACGGGTAGGGGCATCAGATAGCCTTGCAAGTGGAGAATCTACATTCATGGTGGAAATGAATGAAACATCAAATATCTTAAATAATGCAACAGAACACTCACTCGTTATTCTCGATGAAGTTGGACGAGGAACAAGTACCTATGATGGAGTTGCAATTGCATGGTCAATCGTAAAATATATTGATCAACATATAAAATGCCTTACACTATTCGCTACTCACTACCATGAACTAATTGAACTTGAAGACACACTAGAATCAGTAAAAAATTATCACGTGCACGTAGATGATTCCGATACAGATGAAATCATATTTACCCATGAAATAAAACCAGGAGGAATGGATCAAAGCTATGGCATCCATGTAGCAGAATTAGCAGGAATACCAAAACAAGTCATACAAGATGCAAAAGACATATTAGGAGAACTAGAGAGTAATCAAAATGATCCCAATAACGTAGGGAATAAAAATTTTTATTCCGCACAAAATAATCCCAATTCACCACGCCCAAAACGCGCCCTTGATAAAAAAATCGATGAAAGTAAACAAATGGGATTGTTGTAATTACGGACATTGATGAGCGTGAGTACCCATTTGGATTTTTCCTTGAAGAGTGGTTTGTTCAAAAACCCCACCCGAATCATCCAAATCGTAAATTCTATCTAGAACTCCTCCCTCC
>JAGQLH010000104.1 GCA_020429465.1 Candidatus Dojkabacteria bacterium
AACCTAACAGAAATCGCAAATGCACTTATCACCCTTATTGACAAAGGAAATAGCAGTGGGGATGTTCAAGAAAAAATCCCAGATTATGATTCTTTAGTAAAAACGACCGAAGATATTGAATCTTTACCCAAAGATCGTTTTCCTTCATTTAAAACAGAACTAACCGCTACAGATCTTATAGAAATAGTTCCAGGTCCGGATTTCCCAACTGGCGCAGAAATTTATGATCAGTCGGAGACATTAAATGCATTCTCAACAGGAAAAGGTCGAATTGTAATGAGAGCAGTTGCAAATATAGAGGAGGTTTCTGGTGGCAAATATCAGATTGTTGTTTCAGAAATTCCCTATCAGGTTAATAAAGCTCGACTGGTTTCCAAAATAGCTGAACTTGTGAAAAATAAAACTGTTGAAGGAATTTCTGATATTAGAGACGAGTCATCGAACAAAGAAGGTATACGTATTGTTGTCTACATAAAGCGAGAGGGAAAACCAAAATCAATCCTCAATCGACTCTACAAATACACAGAAATGCAAAAAGCATTTAACGTCAATATGCTTGCACTCGTTGATAATGAGCCTCAAGTTATTACCTTAAAAGAAGCACTTGAACTCTTCCTAACGCATCGTCAAGAAGTAGTAATCCGTAGAACTGAGTTTAATCTTGGTAGATCACGAGAACGTGAGCATATTCTAGAAGGATTAATGATAGCTCTGGATAATTTGGATGAAGTAATCCAAACTATAAGAAATTCAAAAGACAGTGATGTTGCCAAGACCAATTTAATGACTAAATTCAAACTTAGTGAAATTCAAGCACAAGCTATTCTTGATATGCAACTAAGAAGACTTGCAGCACTAGAACGACAAAAGATAGAAGATGAATACAAACAAATCAAAATAACAATTGCAGAATTACTTGCAATTCTTACACAACCAGAAAAGGTTTTGGCTATTATTAAAGAAGAAACTCAAGAAGTACAAGAAAAATTTGGGGATGAGCGTAGAACAAAAGTCCATAAAAATAAAGTTGGAGAGCTTTCTGACGAAGATCTTATCCCTAAAGAAGATGTAATTGTTACAGTAAGTGAACAAGGGTACATTAAACGTATTAAACAAAATTCTTACCAAGTACAGAAAAGGGGAGGAGTAGGTAAAAAGTTCATGACAACAAAGGAGGATGATAGTGTAAGCCATGTATTCTCCACAAATACCCATGATGACATTCTATTCTTCACAAATAAAGGTCGAGTATTCACCCTTAAAGTTTATGACATACCTGAGTATGGGCGTGCTGCCAAAGGCCAACCTATCATTAATCTCATAAATATCGAGCAGGATGAACTTATTACAAGTATCCTTACACAAGGTAAGAGTGGGATAATGCTCGATGAAGATGTTCTTCAAGAAGGAGAAGAAAAAACAGAACATAGCGGGAAAGGTTATAAATACCTCTTTATGGCTACAGAGAAGGGGATTGTTAAAAAAACTAGCATAGAAGAATTTAATAATATAAAAAGTAATGGACTCATTGCTATAAAGTTAAATTCAGATGACAAATTAGCATGGGTTAAACCAACAACAGGAGAAAACGAAGTTATGCTAATCACCTATATGGGGAGATCTATTAAGTTTAACGAAGATGACGTAAGAGCTACGGGTAGAGCGACAATGGGTGTTAGAGGAATTAAATTTAGAAACGAAGATGATCTTGTCATTTCGATGGATGTCATCAGAAATACTGAGAATGTATTATTAACTGTTTCAGAAAACGGGTATGGTAAAACAACTGAATTAGCTCAATTCCCAACCCAGAAACGAGGCGGACAAGGTGTCTTTGCTGCACAAATTAGTAAAAAGACCGGGAATCTATCATCTGCAAGGATTATCGATCACCCTGAGAAAGAGCTATTAATTATGTCGGATGTTGGACAAGCGGTAAAAATACCTACAAATGACCTCCCTTCGAGAAATAGACAAACAGCTGGTGTGCGCTTGATTAGGCTTAAAAACAAAGGAAAAGTAGCAGCTATTGCTATTATCTAAATAAAAAGATCTTCGAGGGATTATTGACAAAATCGATAATCTCTCGTATACTTTTTGAACAAAGGGTGTGATAGACACCGTTAATTCGAGTTACATATATACAATGAGGCAAAAACACACAAACACAAGAAATCGTTATGTGACTAACTGTGATAAGGCAGTTCTCTTTTTCATGCCTTCAATGATCACCTTTGGAAAACGGCGCTGCTGAGGTTTCAAGATAACACTTTATTACTAACCTCTCAGCAAACCGAGAGGTTTTTTTATTTTTTATATAAAATTCAATGAGTACAATTCAAGAAAGAGTAAAAGAACAAATAACTCAAGTAAAAGATGAAATACTAAGTATTACAAATCAAATCGAAGTTTTCAGAAATGAAGGCGACGAAGCGGATGTAAATATAATGCGTGAACTTCAAGATAAACTTGAAATTCTAAGCGAAAAAGTTTCAAATTTACAAAAGAATTTGTCTATTTACCAAAATGCACATGCTTCAAGTGCAATACAAGTAGGAACATCTGTTTCTATAAGTAATTCTAATGTTAAGAATAAAGTTATAACATTAGTAATGCCTGAAGATGCTGACCCTGTAAGCGGGTTCATTTCTTCTGCATCACCATTAGGTAATGCACTACTCGAAAAAAAGAGTGGGGAAAGTGTTCAATTTGCAACACCAGGTGGAGTACAAGAATTTACAATAGAAGCGATAGAGAAGTAGGGTAAAGAAATAACCCCTACTCTTTATCTTTTAGCGGATGGAACTTCTGATGGGTTTGCTCTGCGAATCTATCAGAAGAGTGAACATATCGCGTTGTTGTCTGTAGTGATTCATGTCCCAATAAATGTTGAATAGCAGCCGGATTCGCCCCTTCTTCCGCTAAGTAAGTTGCGAATCCGTGTCTTAAACTATGTGGTGTTGTTGGTATTGATATACCAACTAATTTACGGTAGCGCTTTATAATACTTTGCACATACCTCTGTGAAATCCTTATAGAATCTAACTCTATCTCATTTACGCGTTGTCCACGATACGGAATAAATAACGCAGGAAAATCGTCTTCTCGACTCGATAAATATCTTTCTAGGAATGTTATTGCACGTTCTGTCATATAGACGTACCGTTGCTTTTTTCCTTTTCCATATACATAAATCTTATTGTCTTCAATTTTTTTACGAGCTGGATCGTAATTT
The DNA here is from genome assembly GCA_020429465.1 of Candidatus Dojkabacteria bacterium. Taxonomy (GTDB): domain Bacteria; phylum Patescibacteriota; class Dojkabacteria; order B142; family WJKM01; genus JAGQLH01. The sequence goes on from JAGQLH010000104.1 coordinate 3,236, forward strand.
AAATCTTCAATATCTAAATTGGTTAATTCAGATATACGCATACCCGTAGAAAATAGCAACTCTAGTATGGCTCGATTCCTATATTTCACCTTTTGCTTAGTTTCATATTCATCTGGGGCTTCAATGAGCTTAATGAGCTCATGAAACTCTGCAACATGTGATTCGCGTTTTTCTGTTTTAACCATCGTAATAGCTTCAGGTGGAATTGGAACCGTCTCATCAATTTCTATTAGAAATCCCAAAAATGAGCGGATTGATGAAAGCATACGATTAATACTACGACTATTGAGTCCATCTGTATCCCCACCACGCCTCTTAGATGCCTTAGAGCGCGATTTCTGCAATACCTTTGTCATTAGTGCTTTTCCGAGAATTAAATCAGTTTCTTGGTCTAAATCATCATTCTTTGAACTTTCTTCGCTCATAATTTCTTCCTCCTGATCATTTTTTGCTTTATGTGTGTTTGTAGAATCATTTTTTTTATTACGTAACTTCATTTTAAGCACATCAAGATCATCAGAATGCTGTGCAGTACGAAGATATCCTTTATATTCACTGATATGCAGCTTATTTAAGCTCTCAAATTTTATGTTGTAATGGTCTAGGAATAACTCAAATATAAGCAGATCGCGAGCATAGCTTTCTAGAGTATGTTGACTATAATTATTGTTTAC
>JAGQLH010000105.1 GCA_020429465.1 Candidatus Dojkabacteria bacterium
GGCAACATTATTGGACAATTGTATTTGAACAGGTTAAGGGAGGGCAGTTACAAAATTAAGCGATCATAACTATAAAGTCTAAATGATATCAACTATTGATTTTCCGCGTCCCAAAAAAGAAGTGGTTACCGTATTGGCAAAAGAGTATGTTACAAAGGATGTTATTAGAATTCGACTTAGTTTGACGTCTGCAGCAACATTTTTACCAGGTCAGCACTTTAGTATTGTTATAAAACCTGGGTTAGTAAGAAGCTACTCCATTTCGTCACTTCCTGGAGAGATGTATTATGAAACATATGCAGATATTAAGCCAGGAGGTCCGGGTTCTATTTATTTGCAAGTTCTTGAAGAGGGAGACGATGTGACTATTATTTCTCCTCTAGGTAGATTTGTTTACAACTCATCTACGAAACCTCTATACCTTATAGCTACTGGGGTTGGTATAACACCCTTGAATTCCATGTTCAATTCAGAGTTGAAAAATAGTATGTCGGGGAGACTTATTACCATGCTTTTTGGGCTTCGAGATGAAACACATATATTTCTAGATGACTCATTTGTTCGACATGATAAGGCATTTGGGAATGTCTCATATGATTTATGCTTAAGCAGACCGTTAGGTACGTTAGAGAGGGATGAGAATTTTTTTGAAGGAAGGGTTACTGATTGGCTTAAGTTGAAAGAAATAGAACAGGATGCAGAGTTCTATATTTGCGGAGGGCAAGCAATGATTAATGATGTTAAGGAGGTTCTCCTTGGAAAGGGAATTCAAACGGATGCAATTTATTATGAGCAATTCTTTTAATATGAAAGTATTTGAAAAATTTTTCATCAAACATATAAAAGCGATTGTGATATGTGCTGGTATAGCAGGCTTAATTCTGTTTCTGGGAATGCTCAGGGGGTATATTGCAGTTCCTAATGCGATTACCATAGGTCCTCTTGAATTGCGGTTATATGGATTTGTTATTGCTTTAGGAATGGTTGTTGTTATTGAATTGGTAAAACGACACGCTCCATTTGTTACTGAAGAGCATAGTATAAATGGGTTGTTTTGGGTAATAATTCCGGGAATTATTGGCGCACGAATGTGGCATGTTGCCTCTGAATACTATTTGTATAGTGGTAATTTCAGTGAAGTATTTGCAATTTGGCACGGTGGCCTTTCAATTTTTGGAGCGATGGTAGGGGGAATTATTGGAGGGGGTGCGTATGCATGGAAAGAAAAGCTACCAATAGTAAAAACACTTGAGTATATAGCACTATTCTTCCCAATAGGTCACGCAATTGGGAGGTTTGGTAATTTCTTCAATCAAGAAATTTTTGGTCCTCCTACGAATCTACCATGGGGAGTTTTTATTGAAAAGGTATATCGACCTATGGAATATGCCGATTATGATTATTTTCACCCAGCTTTTCTCTATGAAGTTATTGGTAATTTCATAATTTTTAGTATCCTTTATAGTATTTATAAACGTTCTGGAGTAACAGGTTCAGGAGAAATATTAGCATGGTATATAATGCTGTATGGGATAATGCGTTACATACTAAGTTTTATTAGGCTCGATCCAGATGCAGTTACAACAATGAGCTTTGTAACAAGTGCAGGTATGGTAGGCTTGGGATTAATTATGATAATCATACTTAATATTTGGAAATATAAATGTGCAAGCTAAACGAGTTATTTTTATTGGGACATCAGAATTTGGAATACCAAGTATAGAAAGACTTTCTCAAATGGAGGAAGTAGAACTAGTTTGTGTAGTTACGCAGCCTGATCGTCCTGTTGGGCGTAAGCAGGTACTTCAAGCTCCACCCGTAAAGGAATGGGTGCAAAATTATTTGCCCAATATCCCCATTGAACAGCCTGAAAAGATTACCCTAGCTGCAAAAGAACTACTTGAAAGATACAAGCCTGATTGTATTATTGTTGCTTCATATGGACAATTCATTCCTACCAGTATCCTAGAAGTACCCGAATTTAAATGTTTGAATATCCATGCATCACTTCTTCCTGATCTTAGGGGGGCAGTCCCAATGCCAATGGCTATTTGGAAAGGATATAAACAAACAGGTACAACAATTCAGATAATGGAAGAAGGGATGGATCAGGGATCGATTATTGGTTCTAAGGTAGTAACTATTGATGAAAGAGAAACGACTGCAACACTTACAGAAAAGCTAAGTGAAATAAGTGGGGTGCTACTTGAAGAGGTACTACCGTTATGGTTTCAGGGTAAAATCGTACCTAAAAAGCAAGATGATTCAGAGGCAACATATTGTTATCAAAAGGATATTGCAAAACCACACGTTCAAATTAACTGGGATTTAAGTGCAAAGGAAATTGATTGTATGATTAGGGCATTAGTGCCGTGGCCAATTGCTTGGATAGAAATTACAGAAAATCAAACAAATAATAAGAAATTTTGGGGGAAACGTTTGAAAGTATTTGAAGCTAGTTTGCGAGAGGATGAATCAAATCATACGGTGGGAGAATTCTATAATAGTGGTGATAGTCTATGTGTGCAAACTGGGAACGGTGCATTAGAGTTGGTGTCAATTCAGCTAGAAGGTAAAAAAAGAATGTCTGGGAAAGACTACTTATTCCTCATTACGTAAATGTAATGTATCTACAAACTTTAGCGATACATCTTGCTAAATATACAATACAGAAAAGAATGCCAGCGTATTCTTTTTGGCCTGGATCTATAACACTACCAAGTGATCTTTCTCAAATTCTTCGCAAGTTACAACGTTGGACTAAAGAAGATGGAATTGAATATGAAGTATCTGTTTTTTATGCTGATGATGATATTGTCCTTACGCCAGTAAATAGAGGAACAAAGTGGAATGTAAAAGTCCGACATAAAGTTTCGTTACGGTATGAAACACTCAATGAGTATAGGTGTCAAAAAATAGTAGAAGCAGATAATAAGGTAATATTGCGAAAACAGTTACCATTATCTAGTATCCCAAAAGTCCCAACTGTGCACCTTATTACCAATTTCCACACCCACCCACCTGATACAACGAGAGATGGTGAAGCACGATATAGCTTTTTCTCAACACAAGATATGAATATATTATTACAATCCACAAATTTTTGTATGGGGTTGGCTTGCGATACATTGTGGATGGTATGTAAGTGTGATAAAACAATTGGGATGATCGGTGAAAATGGTCAAAATACTTTACAACAAATTTCTTCAAGATTCTTTCATGGCGATGAGCCTGTTGCCACACTTAGGGATGAAATGTCGAGGTGGGGCATGGTAATTTATAATGGGAGAATCGGAAACGAGTTGAAGCGTATTACGTAATTTTCTGTGGTACTACCTAGCTGGTACAGTACAATTACTAAATAAAAACTATATGCGTAGTTCTTATAACCTCGATACAATTCAAAAAGGAGATGGACCACGTGAAAAGCTCCTGGCATCTGGTCCGGATATGCTTTCGGACTCCGAATTATTAGCCATACTGTTTGTTACAGGGACGCGTAATGAGAATGTACTTGAATTAAGTGGTAGGGTATTGCGAGAGTATGGTTCGCGTTCGATTGCAAATATAAAGGATCCTAATCAAGTTATAGAAGTATTGGGACTAGGTCCTGCAAAAGCATGCCAACTAGTTGCATTGTTTGAACTTGGTCGTAGATATTATTTGGAACAA
>JAGQLH010000106.1 GCA_020429465.1 Candidatus Dojkabacteria bacterium
CTTCTGGGGATAGATGTATATGATCTGGGATAACAATTTTCATAGGAATTACGGTATTTATTTATATTAGTGTAATTATATGCTTTTTACGTTGTAAATTCTAATGTTTGGGGTTAATGGGGTGGTACTCCTTCGTTCCACTTCACTAATGGTTCGTAGAACTTCGGCGACACTCACCGTCGATTAAGTTCATTGCGTCACTTCGTTCCTTATTCACTAAATCTTGGGGTGGTAGACGGGGCTCGAACCCGCAACCCTCGGTACCACAAACCGATGCTCTACCATTGAGCTACAACCACCATAATTTTTGATACTCCCTATTATACACGTTATTTAGCAGTTTATTGAAGCCAAAATCCAAGATTGAAGCCTGAGACTTTCCGATATCCATCAGAATACACTTCTCGTCCCTTTTCAAATTCCTATGGATTGCCTGGGACTCGAACCCAGAACCTACCGGTTAAGAGCCGGTTGCTCTACCATTGAGCTAGCAATCCTTATAAGATGCAATATCCCGAACACTTCGTTACGGGATACAAGAAAATCTAATATTCACTTCGTTCATATTGATTTTCTAGGTATACGCCAGCCAGGATTCCTTAGGTCAGTGTTGATGAATGCAATGAATCATACAGTGACTTAGTCCCGCGATGCGGGGGAACCTGGGTTTTATTGAACTGTTAAAGACAAATACGCCAGCCAGGATTCGAACCTGGGACCTACTGCTTAGAAGGCAGTTGCTCTATCCAGCTGAGCTACTGGCGCTTGTGTTATTTTTAAAGAAAAAGAGGCCAAATAGCCTACAGCGGGTGTATTTTACCACGAATTGACAAAGCTAAACCATACCTTCAATCATCGGAATTATCCTGACTTATAAACATAGTATTCGAAGATCTCGATTAAAATCAATATAACCATGTACGCCATGCTAATTGCTAACACAGCAACTCCTAATTGATGTACAAAATTCCCAATTTGGATATCTAGATGGAGCAGTCCCCACCTCCCCAATAACCAATTCCAATCATGAATTCCTCCTCCAAAAAGAGGTAACTGCATAGATCGTGCATCTACTATGTATCTCCCCACATTAATAATATTATCACCGATCCAAAAAAGACAAAACGAAATACCATAGTTTGATTTCTTCCATATAAAATGGATTAGACATAGGAGTGGAACAAGTAACTGGAAAATAGTTCCCCCAAGAAACGAAGTAACAACCCCGAATGGAGAGAAAATAAGGTGTCCTGCTTCATGAATACCCAAATTTGCATAATCAATGAAAATCCACGGGTCAGGTGAAAGTATAAGTTTGAATGAAAAGTACCCAATAACTATTAGAAAAGTTAGTTTGGCCACTACACTCTTTATCATTTGCTCTTTGTGGTAGTTCATTTTCAAATTACCGTTTCTATAGGAGATATCCCTATTTCTTTACAACAACTGGCTTACCCGTCATTTCACTTGGAACCTCAATCCCCATAAAACTTAGAATTGTAGGAGCAATACCATCAAGTAAATCAGCATTCGTGATTTCAACATCCTCATTTGTAACCGTAATGAACGGTACAGGGTTTAAGGTATGCTGAGAATGAGGTTGATTAGCTTCATAATCCCACATTTCATCAGAATTCCCATGATCTGCTGTTATAAATAATGTGTACTCATCAAGTCTATCCTTTAGAGCCTCATATATCTTCCCAAGACAATAATCCACTGATTCTGCTGCAATTACCGCTGCTTCATAGTTACCTGTATGCCCAACCATATCAGTATTTGGATAATTAGCGACAATAAGGTCATATGTATCATTTTCTATAGACTCGGTTATTTCTTTCGTAATATTGAAGGCTCTCATAGAAGGCTCAAAATTATAATCAGGCTTCACATATCTATTTGACTGTAATAATTCCCACGCTTCTTGTGAAAATTCTACCTCTCGCCTTCCGTTAAAGAAATAGGTAAGGTGTGTATATTTTTCAGTCTCAGTTATATGTAATTGTTTTTTGCTCTGAGTATCAACGAGTTCAGCAAGTGTCTTCTCTACAACATTCTCAGGGAAAATTGGATCAAAATCAAAGTCTTTTGAAGGATTAATAAATGAGGTCAATCGGAAATTTTTAATTTTCTCATCGAGAATTCTCTTAAGTATCTGGAATTGCCTATCTGTTCGAAATCCCCAAATAAAAAGTGCGTCTCCTTCTTCTACTCCTTTTGCACCTTCAAAAAAATATTGTTTATGGTATTGATCATTTTCGACCTTCTCTTCTTCATAACTTTTATTCAAAGCATCTCGCCAATTTTGCATTTTTTCACCTTCCAAATTTTTTATAAGTTGGAATGCTTTTTCAGTTTTATCCCAATCCCTATCCCTGTCTAGATACACACGTCCTTGAAAACTCGCAATATTTCCTATTCCACACGATTCTATTTGTTTTTCTAACTCCTCTAAATACCCTTCTATAGATTTTGGGGGTGTATCCCTACCATCTGCAAATACATGGATGTATACTTCCTGTTTAAATTCGATTCCCTGTAAGAATTTCAAAAACGCAAAGAGATGATTCATATGATAATGAACACCTCCATCACTTACTATTCCTACCAAATGCAGCGCGCTTTCATTTTTAATCACATGCTGTACGAGGTTTTTAATTTGTTCGTTTTGCGCAAATCCATTATTCTCCACCATACTATTAATAAGAGGGAGTGTCTGCTGTAAGATCCTTCCTGTTCCTATTGCAAGGTGATTCACTTCGCTTGTTCCCATCTGCCCTTCCGGAAGTCCTACAAATTCACCATGTGCTTTTAGCTCTGTATAGGCATATGTATTCCGAAGAAAATCGAAATTTGGAGTTTTTGCGTTATCTATGGCATTAAATTTATCGGGTTTAGCCATTCCCCATCCATCAAGAATCAAAAGAATTGCTTTTTTATTCATCAAATTTTACGCTTATAATTAGGTAATTTCCCTAGGTTTTTATCATACTTTTGCGTACTCTTTCCCCATAACTTGTGCTTCCTCTCCTAGTTCTTCTTCAATTTTCATAAGACGATTATATTTACATACACGTTCCCCTCTTGCAGGACCAACTTTTATGAATCCTGAATTGAGTGCAACTGCAACGTCTACCATAGAAGTATCATTTGTTTCTCCACCTCCTCGATGTGAAACTACCGTCATCATTCCATTTTCTCGAGCAAGCATACAACAATCTACCGTTTCTGTAAGTGACCCAATTTGATTTAGTTTAATCAAGATCGCGTTTGCAGCTTTACTATCAATTGCTTTTTGGAATCGTTCAATATTTGTTACGGTCAAATCATCTCCAATATTTGGGAAATCAATTTTTTCAGTAAGTTCTGGCCAATACTCCCAATCATCCTCATGAAGCATATCCTCTACAGTAACAATAGGATATTTATCAAACCATGATAGATAATAATTTATAAGTTCTGGAGACGTAAGCTCTTTTCCTTCTATCGAAAGCTTATAGGTACCATCTGAGAAAAATTCAGAAGCAGCTGCATCCATTGAGATCCCAACCTCTTCCATCGGCTTGTATCCTGACTTTTCTATCGCCTCCACAATTATTTGCAATGGTAATTCATTTGTTGAAATTCCCGTTGGGGCAAATGCTCCCTCATTTCCAACATTCG
>JAGQLH010000107.1 GCA_020429465.1 Candidatus Dojkabacteria bacterium
TGGGATGGCGTGTCTCGTTTCAGTTTTGTTATTTATGGTTTGGATGAACAAGAAAATGGGTATACATTTATTGACTTTGCAGCATTGGTTGAAATAAGTCCTCTACAAAATGAGGTGCGGATTATTGATATAAATACAAATTTTGCTCCAGTGTATGTTTCTCCAGATGTAAATAGGACAATACGAAATACCTTGGTCTATTTTGAATCTAGAAATGAATCTGTAGAGATGAGTACACTTCTTTTTGATATGCAGCAGCTAACTGCCTCGAGTATTGATGGATATATTATGGTTTCGAAAGAGGGATTTCAAGAGATCTTTAAAGACTTGGGGAGGGTTAATCTGACCGCACCTTCTGAGGTCTATGATTCTGATTTGGATGGATTTATGATTGAGCGGAATTCAAATATAGTGGTTGAAGATTTTCTTAAGTTCATGGCCGCAGATGAAAATGGGTATAACGATAAGATGGCACGTCAAGTATCTGGGATACAGGAACTTACTAAGGAATTTTCAACCTTGAGATTTCTAATTGGAATACAAGAACGATTTGATAATATTGAAAATTCAGTCTATACCAATATTAGTAAGAACGACTTGTTTCGAGTGTTTTATTTTATGAAATATAGAAAAAATACAACATATCGAGTTGGGTATATTCAATCACATCCAGGGTATATTGTGCAGACAGCCTTGGGTGAAGTCTGGCGTCCAGTATATGAGACAATAGATGGAGATTTAGTCAAAGTATTTATAAATAATGATTCAAAACTTGAACAAGCAACAATAGATGTTCTTAATTCGACTCGACAAGCTGGTCTAGCCTCATCTCGTGCACGTTGGTTAAAAAATAGAGGACTACGTGTAGTTGTGGTTGGGAATTCTCAAAAAGAATTACCCATAACTGAAATTTATGTATCTGAACCAGAAAAATTTGTTTATACTTTGGAGGAGATTAAAAATACCTTGTATGGAGAGGTAGAAATCATTAGACAAGAATACCCAGATAGATCTGTTGGAGATATTGTCGTGGTATTGGGGGAAGACGAGATTATTACGTATGGTGAGTAAATGTAATATAGGTTTTATCTATGATATGGTATAAAATACTACCATTCATTATTTAATTATTAACTCTAACTTTTATGTCAGGACATTCCAAATGGGCGAAAATTCGCCATAAAAAGGGTGCAAATGATGCCAAAAGAGGTGCTTTATTTACTAAGTTAGCAAAAGCAATAACAATAGCTGCATCTGAGGGTGGAGGTGATCCTGATATGAATTTTACTCTTCGACTTGCAATCGATAAGGCTAAAAAAGCGAACATGCCTATTGATAATATTGATCGAGCAGTTAAAAAAGGCACTGGAGAAGGGGGAGAGGGTACAATTCAGCGAATTGTGTACGAAGGTGTTGGACCAGAAGGAACATTCTTCATAGTTTCTTGCTCTACTGATAATACAAATAGAACAGTGGCTGAATTACGCAAGCTTTTTGAAGCAGGAGGTGGAAACCTAGGGACAAGTGGTACTGCGATGTGGCAATTTTCTGAAATGGGGGTAATTATTGTAAAACCTGAACGACTCAAAAAAGCAGAAAAATTTGGGAAGGATGATAGTTATGAACCTATTGATATTGATGAACTTCAACTAGAGCTCATTGATATTGATGGAGTTAAGGATATCGTTAAGTCAGAAAATGAAGATGGTGAGGATGTATTAGAGATCAAAACAGATAAGAACGACTTTGCCAAAGTACATAAGTTAGTAGAAGCAGTTAATGTAGCCATTCAATCAGCAGAGTTACAGTTTGTGCCAAATGACTTCCTAAAGGTCAATAGCGGAGTAGAAGGTAGAGTGCTAAGTCTTATGGAGTCGATTGAAGATCATGATGATGTTAAGAATGTATTTACAAATGTTGATTTGAATTAATTATTATTACCTCGAAGTGATTGGATTTTTAAAAGGAAAAATTTTAGATAGTTCACAGAATGAGGTTCTATTAGATGTTAATTCTGTAGGGTATCTTGTGGAAACTGCTGGGGTAACTATTTTGGAAGGTATAGAAGAATTAAGTCTCTATATCTACACACATGTAAGAGAGCAGGAGTTAAAATTGTTTGGTTTTGGAACCAAAGATGATTTAAAAGTCTTTCAAAAGTTATTGAGTGTAAGTGGTGTGGGACCGAAGTCAGCTTTGAATCTGATTGATTCTCATGGGGCTAAAGCAATAGTTCATGCAATAGTTCAGGAGGATCCAAAAGGAGTTAAAGCGACTGGGATAGGGGAGAAAACTGCGAAAAAAATTATACTTGAGTTGAAATCAAAAATTGAAGATTTAGGAATTGCCTATGAGTACCACGATACTGTACCATCTAAACCTTCTGTCGGGAGTGGTGTAAAAAATGAAGTTATAGAAGCGTTGTTGAGTTTGGGATATTCTCAGGGTGAGGCAGATAGGGTGGTGGATCAGTTAGATATACAAAAAGAAGATGAGGTTACTGATTTAGTTAAGCGAGCGTTAGCTCTTTAGTCACGTATGGATCGTATAACCAATATGCAATTAAATGATGTTCAGGAAGATCGGATAGAAAAATCACTCCGACCTTCAAAGTTTGATGAGGTAATCGGGCGAGAGCATGAAATTACAAATTTAAAGGTAATGATAGAGGCAGCGAAAAAGAGAGATGATGCCCTCGATCATATTATCTTTTATGGTCCTCCAGGATTAGGGAAAACTTCTATTTCAAATGTGGTAGCTAATGAAATGGGTGTTCCTATTCATATCACCTCAGGGCCAGCTATTGAAAAACAGGGGGATTTAGCTTCTATTCTTACCAATATTGAGGATAAGGGGATACTATTCATTGATGAAATACATAGGTTAAGTAAGGTTATTGAAGAAATTTTGTATCCCGCAATGGAGGATAGAGCTATAGACATAATTATAGGGAAAGGACCATCGGCGAAGACTCTTCGTTTAGAGCTTAATAGGTTTACACTTGTTGGGGCAACAACTAAAATGGGTAAATTAAGCTCTCCGCTTAGAGATAGATTTGGTGCAAGTTTTCGATTTGATTTTTATGAATTTGATGAACTTGCTGAGATAATTGTACAGAAAGCACAGATTCTAAAAACTGAAATTGATCCAGATTCTGCATATCTTATTGCAGAACGGTCAAGAAGAACCCCTCGTATTGCCATTCGCATACTAAAACGCATTAGGGATTTTGCTGATGTTAATAATGATGGGATTATTACACGAGATGAGGTAGTAAATGCTCTTAAGACATTGAATATTGACCCCTTAGGGCTGGATTACCTTGATCAAAAAATATTGCATGTTTTAGTTCGAGAATTTGATTCGAAGCCTGTGGGACTTTCTACGATTGCTGCTGCAATTTCTGAAGAGATGGATACAATCGAAGATGTATGTGAACCGTTTCTTCTTCAAGAGGGACTTATTCAGAGAACTTCTCGTGGTAGGATTGCGACAGAAAAAGCAATTAAGCATTTAGCTGATCATTATTAAGAAAGGCGATAATTATGTTTACAAATCTAACAACAAGAAACAGGGCTATCATAACATCGTTGCTTTTGACACTGGTGTTTTTCTTATTTCATCAAATTGCGGTGATTAATTTTTTATCATCAATTCC
>JAGQLH010000108.1 GCA_020429465.1 Candidatus Dojkabacteria bacterium
GACCAGGCTTATGCTAGTTTTGGGCTCTGAGCTTATAGCCCTGGGCACACTACTTGCAAATACTGTTGCGGCACAGCTGAGGATTCTCACCTCATTCCTCTTGTGGATCAATTGTATTTTACTTTATTACATAAAAATTACTCAACCGAAAGTATCTCTATTGAAGCTTTAATTTTATTGAGTATCCTGGTAGTATTATGCAGTTATACGTCAGTAAGAATTTTATGATCAAAACAAGTATTACCTTCAAACTTTCATACGCTACTGCTTCATCATTCAAGTAAGTACTACTTTTTACTTATTTGAATTTATAAACATGTATCCTACACTAATTTTTGACTTTGATAGTACACTTATTCCCTATGAAGGACTTGATGAACTTGCTCGCATTGTATTTGAAACAGTATCAGACAAAGGCGAGTTGATTTCGAGATTCCAAGAAATTACTAACTTTGGAATGGAAGGAAAGTATACATTCGAACGATCTCTTTCTGAGCGGCTTAATCTACTTTCTTGTTCTCAGTCTATTATTCCACCTCTGGCAAATTTCCTTAAGCAGTCAGTTTTAAAATCCACACAAGATTTTTTCCATACAGAACTAGCTAGTTATGAATCTATATATATTGTTTCCGGAGGATTTAAAGAACTGATACTCCCAACAACTCAAAGCTTGGGAATTTCTGATACGCATGTATTTGCAAACACATTTAAGTGGGATTTAGCTGGGAACTTAAAAGGGTGTGATTTTTCAAACCCACTTAGTAAAGCAGAAGGTAAAGTTACAAGTATAAAAAATCTTAAATTAGAAGGAGAGGTGTGGATGATAGGTGACGGATTTTCAGACTGCCAGGTAAAGGAATCAGGATATGCACACAAATTTATTGCATATACAGAGTTTGTAAAAAGAAATACCGTAATAGAACGTGCAGATGTGATAGCTAATTCTATGGAAGATATAAAAAGGTTGTTATGCAATCACCCCACCACCTAAACAAACATCACCATCGTAAAGTACCAAACTCTGTCCCGAGGTAATTGCTCGTTGGGGTTCATCGAATATGAACGTAATTATTTTATCTTGAATTTTAAGGGTTCCTGGCTGAGGCTTGTGGCGATACCGAACACTTGCTGTTACGTTATCATCATCTTTAAATCGGCCACTGATTGCATGAAGGGATTCTAACTCTACTTGAGTACTAAATAAGCCTGGATGGTTGCTTCCCATTCCCACATAAACCTCGTTTTTAGAAACATCTGTCCCAACAACGAAGTATGGCTCTGGCGTTCCACCTATGCCAATTCCTTCACGTTGTCCAATGGTATAGAAATGTGCTCCATTATGAAGTCCTACTATTGCCTTTGAGTCTACATCAATGATTTTCCCCTCTGCTTCACCCAATCGCTGCTTAATAAAATCTCGAACATTTATTTCACCAATAAAACAAATCCCCTGACTATCTGGCTTGTTAGCTGTAGGAAGGTTATACTTCTTTGCGAGTTCACGTACCTGTGGTTTTTCATACTCTCCAATTGGAAATATACTTTTTGAGAGTTGTTCCTGAGTGATAGCAGTGAGGAAATAAGACTGATCTTTTTTTGTATCAACCCCTTTAAGTAATTGGTATTCGTTACTTTCTTGGTCAAAAATTCGTCGAACATAATGTCCTGTTGCAATACAATCAGCGCCTTCTTCTATGGCTTTATTTAGGAATAATTCAAACTTAATTTCTTTATTACACATAACATCTGGGTTTGGTGTTCGTCCTTTTTCATACTCTGAAAAGAAATATTCAACAACCTTCTCTCTGTATTGTTTTTCGAAATTAAAAGATCTGAAAGGAATATTCAAATGTTTGCAAACTGACTCTGCATCCTTTTGGTCTTCTTCCCATGGGCAATCTGCTTGTATACCATAGTCATCACCGGACCAGTTTTTCATATATACGCCTGTTACACTATACCCTTGCTCTTGTAATAGAGCCGCAGTAACTGAAGAATCAACACCTCCAGACATTCCTACAAATACTTTTTTATTTGAATTGCTGTCAGTCATTTATATACTAATAACTATGAGACCGATAAAACTAAGAATACCAGCTGCAATTTTAACCCCCCAGTTTTCATACTCCTTCAAGATAACTAACCCTAATAGAACTGTGATAATCGTTGAAAGTTGACCAAGAGAAACCACTAGTGAAACTGAATGAGAGACTACAATAGCTTTATAGTAAAAAATAGCAGCACATCCCCAAATTGTACTCATAGATAGTAAGTATATTAGACTTTCCTTATTTAATACATTGGTAATCTTCTTTAATTCTCTTGGTTTTGCAATAATAGCTATCACTCCTGGTAGTAGAAATAAAATAACAAGTGTTGGTGCAAGTGCTAGATTTTCGTATATTCCTTTATCATTTACCAATGCTAATCCCGATATCATTGATGCCGCAACTGCGAGAAGCTCTCCGCCGCTAAACCTAGTAAATTTGTCTTTTCTATCATAGGTCACCATAAAAACACTCATCAAGATCAACACAATACCACCAGCTTGCAACATAGTTATAGATTCACCTAAAAGCATGAATGCAAATACCATAGAGGTAATAGGTGACAACGTTTCAATGACAGAAAATTTAGATGCAGATATGTAATTAAGGGCTTTAAAGGTAACCAATGTGGATCCAAACCAAAGTACTCCAGCCAAAAGCATCTTCCATATAAAATATGGTTCGAGTGTGGACCAGTACCCACTATATTCAGAACCGAATCCAAACATGAGTGAAAACGCAAATACTGAAACACCTCCAAGTAATTGGAATAGGATTGTATAAATATAGTTCAGATGAGCACCGTGATCTGAAACTTTTTTACGAATAAGAGAAGCAAATGAGTAGAGTGTAACTGAGAGAATTACATAGTAAATATATGACATGAATGTGTCGCTAATAGTTATACTTCCTCTTCCAATGCCCGACGATAAATATCAAGATCCTTATCGTAAATGAAGATACGCCCACACTTACAAGTTACAACCTCGGTATCTGCTCTTCTTGTTTTTCGATCTTTTTCTTTAGTGAGGTCTGATGTACACGCAGGACAGAGTTTTTTCTGTAGTAAAATTTTTTGTAGTGGTGCGATAAGCTTTTTAATCATGAGTTTTATTTGCTAACAATCGTGATAATTTGTTTTATATATAGTTAGTAATACTGTAAAATCTTGAAGTGGATGAGTACTTATATCCACAGAACATAATTACTGGTTATCTAAACGGCTTTCATTTTACCAAATGATAGGAAATATACATACTACGACAATTCTTGTATCTTCGATCATATTTTCTTTCTTAATATCGTTTCCAATTATACACTTGTTGTATAAATTCAATATTACTCGTAGAGGTGAAGTTGATTTTTCTAATCTTATCGAGGAACGAAAGAAAAAAATCGGCACCCCCATTATGGGTGGGCTTATTGTGGTAATAACTGTTATAGCAATTAATCTAATCTTCAATAGAGATCCTGATTTTACTTTGAGTGGATCAATAAAGGTTCCACTACTAATTTTTTCGATATCAGCAATACTGGGTGCGTTTGATGACGTTTTGAATATCTACGGAAGACCA
>JAGQLH010000109.1 GCA_020429465.1 Candidatus Dojkabacteria bacterium
TGACACAACAATCCCCTATGGACAGCTCGAAGGAATGGGATGGTCAGAATATAATGGGTGGGTGCATTTTGGGCCGTATGACAACGAAGATGGAAGTGGTGTCTATATTGATAATGAAGGATACTTCCATGGTGTCGCATGGTCTGAGAATTGGGGCGCTTTTGCTTTTGGAGAATCAATGGATGCAGTTGGGAATACTGTTAGTTCAGTATATGAAGATGCTGCGAACAAGACAGATTACTGGGCTCGGATAGATTGGCTACCATCTGGGTATATTGGTACATTGGAATCATCTGTATACGATACACAGTATGCAGGTGGTGCAGTGTGGGGGACGTTAGATTACACAGGAACTGAACCAGCTGGTACATCTATAGAGGTACGGGTAAGGACAAGTAATGATTCGACAATGTCTTCTGCAACAGCTTTTGATTCCTGTACTGCAATTCCAAGCGGGCAAGATATTAGTGCGAATACGTGTGTAACCGATGGGCATAGATATGTTCAATATCAAGTTACTCTTATAGCATCTTCAATTGGGGCTGCTCCAACAATCGACTTTCAAGATATTTCGATTGGTTATGCTGCAATTAGTACGGGTGGAGGTTCAGGTTCATCTGGAGGTTCTTCAAGTGGTAGTTCAACGAGTGGAGGTTCAGGCTCCTCACCTACTCCAACGCCTACGTCTACCCCTACACCAACCAATACCCCGGTAAGTACTAGTACTCCTATACCGGAAGAAAACACAGAAACTTTTATTGAAACAGAAGTAATTGTTGATCATGACCAAGATGGGATTTTATCTGTAAATGAGGATCATAATGAAGATGGAATAATTGATGATGATGATACGGATGGTGATGGTATTCCTAACTACCTCGACCCAGATGACGATGGGGATGGAATTACGACTCGATTCGAGAGAGATTTAGCGTTTAATAGTCAGAATATATTAGAATTACGTTTTTATTTTGATACGGATAATGATGGTATACCGAACTATCTTGATGATGATGATGATGGAGATGGAATTCTTTCTATAGATGAGTGTCCAACAGGACCTCCTTGTGCAGATACAGATGGAGATGGAATTCCTGATTATCTAAGTCCTCGAAAAGTTGTCAGTTATATCGACGATTCTGTCATAGAAGCTATTCCTACGCCAATTATTGATGAGAGCTTTGTTCCTATTTCATGTGAAGTTTGCCAACCTCAGGTAGTTTATAGTCCAGTAGTTGTCCAGCCCCAATATAATTATACTGTAGCAACAGGAACAGCATTTACAGTTTTATTGGCATATCTTCCATCAATCAGTAGTTTAGGTCTGGTTTTTAGCATGATAGGGTTTTTGTTTTCACGGAAAAAAAGAAGGCCATGGGGAATTATTACAGAGGGAATGTCTCGTCAACCACTAGGGCTTGCAGTCTGTGAATTGTACGCACATGGAACATCAAACTTAATTGATCAGACAATTAGTGATGCAAAAGGTGTTTATGGATTCTCGGTTTCCCCAGGTAGTTATCGATTAGAAGTAACAAAACGTGACTATGAAAAACAAACCTTTACTTTAAATATTCCTGAGGGGGAACGAGGGTATGTTTTGGATATTGAGCTAACACGAGAAGGTTTACGAGATAAAGCTAGAGAAACCCGTCAATATTGGAAGAGATTTAAAAATTTTGCCAAAGAAGTATATCGAAAAATTGCACCATATATTGTATTTGTTGGTTTTGAAGTTGCAGCATTAAGTTTATATCAAGAGCAAAGTTTACTAAATATTGTTATATTCTTGGGATATGTTGTTTTTATCATAGTATATCTACTTATAAAGCACGATTTACGACCAAAATACAGTGCCATATTGGACAGTAATTCAAAACTAAGAATCCCTAACGTTCTTATTAAGGTATTTGATACAAAGTCCGGTGAGTTAGTAGATACAAAACTAACAAATTCCTTGGGGTATTTCGACTTCTGGGGAGAACCTGGGACGTACGCGATTCATGCTTCTATGAAAGGGTATTCATTTCCTTCTAAGTCTCAACCGAATAGTAATGTCACGACCGTAGCAGGAAAGAAAGCACTGGAAGTTTATTTGAAGAAAGGACAAAATAAATTAAAAGTGTACATGGACCCCCAAAAATAATTTGCAAGATTGTGTAATTTTCTACGTTATAATCCCCATAATGAAAAGAATTCAAATTGCTTGGGCGCCAAACATTATTACAAGAGATATTCCAAGGCTTCTTGGATTGATTTTAAGTCCTTGGAAATGGTTTGGAGACAGGTATGTAAGAAAACTTGAACGCGCTCTATCCTCTTATCTGGGGATTTCTGTCTATTCATTTGATAGTGGACGAAGTGCTTTATATGCATTGCTAAAAGGATTTGGCATTGGAAATGGGGATGAAGTTATATTACAAGCGTTCACCTGTGTTGCCCTACCGAATCCTATCCTTTGGGTAGGCGCAACTCCGATATATATAGACGTTGATATATCAAATTTCAATATTGATATTGAGGATTTACGAGCAAAGATAACATCGAATACAAAAGCAATAATAATCCAATATACCTTCGGAATAGCACCGGATATAGAAGCTATTAGAGAAATCTGTAGAGAATATAATATTCTCTTGATAGAAGATTGCTGCCATAATCTTGGACAAGAATTTACGATTGACGGAATACATTCGAAAGCTGGTACATTAGGGGATGCAGCAATATTTTCTTTTGGAATGGAAAAAATAGTTTCTGGTACCCGAGGAGGTTTTGCCTGTGTTGCAAAGCAACATTCTAAAGTTGAAGAAGAAGTACATCAAATCGCCACTAGTTTAAAGGCACCACGATTCCGGGAAATAGTAAGAGGAATAACAAATCCAATTGTGTGGAAGATAAAAGAACATTGGGGGAAATTGGGCGATTTTATTTTTTCACTATTCGTTCGTTTACGACTGCTAGAGTTAGGTCTTACGAAGCTAGAATTGGAAGGAAAACAAGCACCGTGGCTTCCTTATAGAATGCCGAATCCAAATGCTTATATGGGGTTAATACAGTTAGAAAAAATCAAAAAATTTAACCAACATAGGGTAAAGATCGCAAGTGAGTATTACCAAAGATTCAAAACGTCTACATTACTATTAATAAACGAACAGAATGCTCTGAACAAGAAGATAGGCATAGTAAGTGAAGAACGTGCTCATCAATTCACTGAGCCGGTCTGGTTACGTTTTCCTATTCTGGTAGAAAATGCAGAATTAATTCGACAGGATTTGGAAACGAAAGGAATATTTCTAGGAAACTGGTATACCGAGGTAATTCATTGTAAAGATGTTGATCTTGATGCATTGAAATATATAAAGGGATCCTGCCCAAATGCAGAGTGGCTGGTGGAACGTTCACTTAATTTACCCACACACTATGGCATGTCTTCTAAAGATGTGAAAAGGATTACTGATGAATTGGAAAAGCTCGTTTATTAACATTTTTCAAGGCGTGCGTATTCCAAGGCAAGTTCTTTTTCCCCCTTCCCTGCTCCGAAGTCTATGGTTACAGTAGATTCGTCC
>JAGQLH010000010.1 GCA_020429465.1 Candidatus Dojkabacteria bacterium
ATGAATGTAAAGTATATTTTATATAAAATTGTTTATATCGTAGTACTTGAAAAAATTTGTGTCAGATAGGAATAGATTATCTGGCATTGTTTCAGTGGAAAACCATTCCCATTTCTCGCATTTCTCAGGTTCACACAATGTAGGCTCACCTTTGTCAATGGTACAAATCAAATGAATAGTAATATAATGTTTATCTTCCTTTTCAAATATATCATTCGTTACACCCATGATGTTAAGATTTGATACGATAAGTCCGGTTTCTTCTTCAACCTCACGGATACCAGCAGCTTGAAATGACTCTCCTTTTTCCATGTGTCCACCTGGTGTACACCAACTTCCTTCTCCGTGTGCATTTTTTCGTTTACCCAGTAGGAATTTTTTGTTCTTCACAATAAAAACACCAACACCAACTCCAATTTCTCTCATAATTTTCTGACTATTCAATAAATAATTTGTTAGAATGAATAAGTATAATACTAAATTCTAACCATTATAGCCTAAACTGCCCATGACTGCGCTCCCAACAGATCGTTCTGACCTTAAAGGGTTTTTTGCTTCACGTGACCAGCAATCAGATCTCGAAGAAAAGTTAGAAGATATTTTTTCCAACCTCTATTACACCTGGGATAAAGACTTGTATGCATTTATTGACAAGTTGGATAGTTACAATTGGAGAAAAACAAAATCACCTTCGGTTATCATTCACAGATATCTAGAAGAACATAAAATTCCAAAAGAAGAAGATCTTACTCTCATAGAGAATGGTATTTCTGCTATTCGAAAGTACCTAAATGATGTCACTTGGTGTGAGGAACACTGTCATGAGAATAAGGATCTATTAGCATTTTCTCAGCATCCTATCGCTTATTTTTGTGCAGAGTATGGATTGGTTGACTGGCTACAAATTTATTCCGGTGGATTAGGTGTATTAGCAGGGGATTTTATAAAAGAAGCTAGTGACTACGGATTACCAATACTTGCTATTGGCTTGTTTTATCACGAAGGATATTTTCATCAGAATTTTGATTCAGAAGGTATACAGAACGAGCATTACATACCGCAGGATCCAGCAGCATCAATGCTTACTCTGGTAAGGGATAAAGAAGAAAATCCTGTTGAAGTTTCAGTGACTATTGAAGATCATGAGGTGTACGTTCGGGGATGGGAACTAAAGGTAGGCCATCGATCGATTTACTTATTGGATACTAATTTTGAGAAGAATGAGAAATGGGAAGACAGAATGATAACAGCACATCTTTATGGGGGAGATGAAGATACTCGAATTCGTCAGGAAATAGTGTTGGGAATTGGTGGTTATCGGTTCATACAAAATATTGGTATCCATCCTTCAGTGATTCATCTTAATGAAGGACATGCTAGTTTTGTTGTGCTCGAAAAAATGAACGAAACAGATACGACACTTCCGATAGAGGATCGTTTTGATAAAGCAAAATCAAACATACTATTTACCAATCATACGCTCAATGCTGCAGGTAACGATAAATTCGAATTTTCGCTTATAGAAAAGTATATGAAACCATATGCAGATGCATTGGGAATTGATATCGAAGCATTATTTGGTTTTGGAAATGACCAACTTTACTCCAAAAGTGCATTTTCAATGACTATTCTTGGATTAAAGGGATCTAGAATTGCTAATGCTGTCAGTCTGCTTCATGGAGAGGCAACAAAACGTTTATGGCCAGATTATCCTATGGAAGCAATTACCAATGGTGTACATATGCCTACATGGGTAGCAGGACCATATCAGCAAGAATTTGAAAAATATGTCGATATGGAGTGGAAAAATCCAACAGCATCAGTAGACTGGGAAAAAATTAATGATATTCCGGATGAAACAATATGGCAGATTCATAATGATATGAAAAAGCTTATGATAGAACGAATTAATAGTACGCTTGGTAGTTCACTCGATCAGCATGCACTTACTATTATTTGGACTCGAAGATTTGCAGCCTATAAAAGACCTGATATGTTCTTACAAGATATTGAGCGATTAAGTGAAATTGTTAATCATGCAGAACGGCCGGTACAATTTTTAATTGGAGGGAAAGCACATCCACGAGATACACTTGGAAAACAATTATTGCAAAAGGTGATTTCCATAACGCAAGATAGTCGTTTTAAAAATAAAATTGTTTTTCTAAAAGGGTATAACTGGAATTTGGCACGATATGTTATGCCAGGTGCAGATGTTTGGTTAAATAATCCGATACGATTTGAGGAGGCAAGTGGAACAAGTGGGATGAAAGCGGGTGCAAATGGTGTCTTACAGTTTACTACGCTCGATGGGTGGACAGATGAAGTTAATTGGGAAGGAAAGGGATGGGTTCTTCCTCAGGAACATATTTCTTCCCAGATTTATGAGATTCTCTCAAATCAGATAGCACCCTTGTATTATGCTAACGAAGCATATCCAAGAGAATGGGTTTCAATGATGAAAGAGACTATGAAAGCATGTCTGTCACATTACAATATGGGAAGGATGTTGGAAGAATATATTCAACTCTATTCTAAATTGGCACACTGATTTGATTGTAACTTTTAAAAAATTAGTGTAAATTATGATACGCACTGCCCAAAGATTTATTTTTTATGTAGTTTAACGTGGGAGTATTTGGAGATTTAAATGAGGTACGGCTAATTGGTAATATTACTCAAGACCTTGAAATAAGAAGGACATCGAGTGGTACTGCAGTTATGAATTTTAGTATTGCAACCAATAGAAATTACAAAGCAGGCGATGATTGGAAAGAAGAAACGACATTTCACAATATCGTAGTATGGGGAAATGATGCAGAACAACTTGAACAACGTGCTAGGAAAGGTACGAAAGTTTTCGTGGCAGGAAGAATTCAAACACGAAAATGGGAGGGCAATGATGGTAAAACTAACTATAGAACTGAAGTAGTTGCATATACAGTGACTCTTCTCGATAGATATGAAAAAACAAATAGTGAAGGGGGGAGTAGTAATACTAAAGACACTAATTATTCATCTGCATCCGAGGAGCCATCAGCTGATTCTTCGATTGATCCAGATGATTTACCATTCTAAATTACTAAATTGTTATTACATCATTAGATGAAGGTTCTCGATGTACTTATAGTTATATTAATTGTTCTGGTAGTTGGTTCTGGTGGATTTTTAGGATATTCCATTTACCAGACGGCATCTGGAAATAACGAAAGTGATTCATCACAAGACGATCAAGCTATTACCCCAGTTCCTACTGTACAATGTGAAGATGCAGATAGAGATCAATATGGTGTCGGATGTGAGCTAGGAGCAGATTGTGATGATAATGATAGAAATAGAAATATTGAATGTAAAGAGATTGCAGATGCATTGGACCTTACAGTATCAGGGCAGGAATATGAAGTTGGAGATGAGATATTAGTAGATGTGGTTGTAACTGCAGTTCCAGAAGATATTAAAACTGAAGCACTGGAACTACGTGTAAATTATGATACTACAGCACTTACCTTTAATAGATTTGAGGAAGTAAGTGAAAGCTATAGCCCCTATATTGATTTAGAGGCAGAAGATCGAATAGAAGTTGATATGGTAAATATAGATGGGGTTACAGTTGGAGATAAAGTGATGACCATTGTATTTGATGCAGTTGCTCCAGGAGCACCAATTGTTGAAATTTCGTCAGATACAAGAATGGAACTTGTCTATGAAGTTCAAGGTGGTATGGTTACCCTGAATATTGGTGGAGATGCTGTACTAGATACAGTAATAGAAACTGAAGTAACATTGGAACCATCGCAAGAGTCGCCATTATAGGGACGGCTCTGGTTCTTAATTTTGAATTTGGTTTAAACTACGCTATCCTGCTAGAATGAACTACTAGTTCATTAATCTTTATTCACCATGACTGTTCAAGGAATTCAATTACATCGAGTGTTTTTTTACCTGCTTCTCGCTGGGGTTCTCTATTTGAATTATCAATTAATTTCCCCATTCTTATCGATTGCATTACTTTCCTTTTTTGTAGCAATACTAGTATCACCCGTTTACAATTTCTTCTTTAGAAAGACTGGAAAACGAAGTAAGCTTTCCGCTACGTTTAGTATGATTGTAGTATTGGTGGGGGTCCTTGTACCCTTTGCTCTTATTGTGAATATGATTGTCAGTCAGTCAATTGAATTTAGTAAAGATATACGAGATGCCATTGAACAAGAAAATATAACATTTGATGGAGCGATAGATAGGGTTAATATGTCTATTGCGAAAGTGCCATTCACAGATTTTCAAGTTACGGAGGATGAAGTAACCTCGCTTGTGCTGGATTCTGTTAATGCTATTCCAAACTTCCTTGTTGAGAATATTGATAATATCAGCTCTGGATCTGTAACAGTTGTACTTAATTTAGTCTTATTTTTTCTTTTCCTTGCAACATTTATACCCAATCAGCAGCACATAATAGATTTCTTAAAACGAATTAGTCCACTTGATGATGAAATCGATGATTTATATATCCAACGGGTGCTTGCAATGTCCAAGTCTATGCTTGAGGGCACATTCTTAATTGCTTTTGTTCAGGCTACGGTAACTGGTGTAGTTATGTGGATAGTGGGAGTAGATTATGTGATTTTTTGGACTATTCTTATGATGTTCTTTGGGATTATTCCCATGTTTGGAACAGGATTTATTGCCGTTCCAATTGGGTTATTTCTTGTATTAACAGGTTCTGTCTGGCAGGGGGTTACTGTTATTCTATTTTCTATGATCATTGTGAGTCAGATAGATAATGTACTACGAGTGACACTCGTACCGAAGAATGCCAAGATGCACCCAGTACTTACTTTAATAGCTCTAATAGGAGGTATTAGGTACTTTGGTATGCTTGGATTCCTTTATGGACCAATTCTAATGATACTACTTGTGACTACAATAGAAATATATATTAAGTACTACCATACTTCTGATGACTCAGGGAAACTATAAGGATAAAAAAGCTGCAGTATATTCACTACTTACAAGGATTCCAAAGGGAAAAGTAGTAACGTATGGACAAATAGCAGAAGCTTTGGAATTACCTACACCTCGATTAGTTGGAAGAATTCTTCATCAAAATAATGAACCCGAAAAATATCCTTGCCATAGAGTTGTTTTCGCTGATGGAAAACTTTCACCTGCCTATGCATTTGGTGGCGACGGTGTACAACGGAGGAAATTAGAATATGAAGGAGTGATATTTAAAAAGTTGAAAGTGAATTTGGAGGAATCACGACATACATTTTCGTTGGGGGAAATAGAAAGAAATCCGCTTTTCTAATCTGATAGATCTAAGAGGGTGTATGCTGGGTATAGAATACTTGCTCCAAGTGTTACTATAGGAAGTATAAGTTCCGAAGGACTATGTGAGATTCCAGAATTATACGAAAATGCTAAGGCTGCTCCAATTCCGCTACCGACGATTATCCCAACTAGGGACGTAAAATATCCAATCTTCCTGACTCTTTGTATTGGGGGGTAATTATCAGTATCTGGTGTTGTCATTGTTTCTAGTTGAAATCACAATCAAGAGTATTGGTACCTTAGTTTGGTTTTCCTTTGGTCTCATCATTATTACTAATTGCTGCCCATACGGCAGGAAGGGCAATTAGGGTTGTACCAATTGTGTATGCCCATGAAGGTTCAATTATCTTTGGTCCTAAGAAAACGAATCCAAGGCCAATGGAAACACCCGCAATTGCGATAAGGCCCCGAACTAATCTTTTTTTTTGTCCAGGATCTAATTCTGTACCATTATTATCACATTCCCCGTCTGAGCTCATAATTTCTTTTAAATAGCTATAATGAATAGTAATTATTGATGGATTATACCAACTATGAGACATTTTGGGTATATTATGTTTCTATATAAGAAAAGTTGTTCGCTATTTATGGAATTTTATATTCGGTAGTGCCATTGCGAGTAGAATCAATACCGCACCAGCAATGAACTGAGGAGTTGGTTGTTCTTGAAAAAGCAATAATCCCCATATAGTTCCTAGTACTGGATCAAGAAGGAGTAGTAGGCTTCCTTTTTGTGCTTCAATTCGTTTAAATCCTTCTATTACTAAGAATCCAACAACTACAAAAAGCACCCCATTTGCAAAGGTAAGTAAAGTTGAAATGATTGTTATTGAAAAGTCCAAATTCACAAATGGCACTGAGAGTAATAGAAGTAGTAAAGCAATACTATAGTGAGAAAAATTGATTTGATTTTGAGAGTAACGATTCCCGAGTAATTTTATGGTAATTGAGTAAATACCAAAGCCAGCTCCAGCACCAATACCTGCAAGTATGTGTATAAATTGTCTTGATTCCAGTGAAATATCAAAAATCAAAACCACTCCTAACAAGCCAATGCATAAGGCAGCAAATTTAATACTCGAAAGCTGTTCTTTGAATAAAATTGGAGCAAGTATATACGAAATAATGGTAGAGGTAGCATAGAACAGGAAGAATGTAGTTCCAATTGTAAGTTCATTTGCAGCGATAAATACAAGTACTCCTGCTACCGCTCCAGTGAGTCCATTAAGTAGGAAAATCCATGCGTCTCTAATAGGGGGTTTTTTTATATCAATCCACTTTCTGTATGCTAGTATTGCAAATAGGATTAGGACAACCCATCCAAATCTAAAAATTAGTGCAGAAAAAGGGTCAAAGTAGACACTCAGATATCGAGCAAATATTCCAAAAGTTGAAAAGATAGCGGCCGCCAGAGTTAAAGGAAGTATCTTCTTTAACATTATGCTATTTCAAGTTCTGGAAATAAAATGATATTTTCCCGTTTGAGAAGCGCGCTTTTTGCTTTTTCGCATGCATCTGGAAGCACCGGGGAATATAATTCTATAAGTTCGTTTAAGAGATATTCTAAGCCACTTAATGTTTCGGTTATTTCTTCTTCTGTTTTATCTTTAGCCCATGGCTCTTGTTCTGTAATGTATACATTTCCATAAGAACCAAGTTTTTGAGCATTTTTCATCGCTTCGAAGAGATCGAATGAATCCATATGTTCTGTGTACCGAGCTTTTAGGTTGAGAACCTCTGATTTAAAGGACTCAGAGATCAATGATTCACTCGTGTCCACCTCTTTCTTATTAATCATGGTTATTACCCTATTAAGAAGGTTTCCAAAATTATTTTGTAGGTCAGCTTTATATTTCATTTCGAGTTGATCATGGCTAAACGATGAGTCGCCGAATGTTGGTATTCCTGAGATTAGGTAATATCGGGTTGCTTCTGCACCATATGTCTCTAATAGTTCAAATGGGGAAACTACATTCCCGATGGTCTTACTCATTTTTGTTCCATCTTCAGCGAGTATCATTCCATGGATAAGGATATGTTTTGAAGGTTTAATTCCCGCAGACATAAGCATTGCTTGCCACATAGCTGATTGAAAGCGGTTGTTATCTGGTCCACATAACTGAACAACCGGCCACCATTTTTCGAATTCTTTTTCATTCGTACCGTACCCAATAGTCGTTACATAATTAACTAAAGCATCAAACCATACATACATTACTTGATCGGGGTCATTTGGAACACTGATTCCCCATGGTAAGTTCTCTCTTCTTCGAGAAATACTAAAGTCTTGTAATCCGCCTCCTACAAAGCTAATCATCTCTTGTAGTTTTGATGCTGGTTTTACAAAATCTGATTGTTTTTTGTAAAGATCGAGTAGGGGTTCTTGGTAGCGAGAAAATTTAAAAAAGTAATTCTCTTCTGAATGTTCCTCTGGTTCTTTATTGTGATCTGGACACTTTCCATCTACTAAGTCCTTTTCTGTCTTGAATTCTTCGCATCCTACGCAATAGAGGCCAGTATAGGCTTTTTTGTAAATATCTCCGTTTTCCAAGCTTTTGTTCCAAAACGTCTGTGCAGCTTTTATATGATCTTCATCGGTAGTTCGGATAAATCTATCGTAGGAAATCGAAAAACTTTTGCAGAAGTCTTTAAATCGTTGTGAGTATTTATCAACATACTCTTGAGGGGATAAATTTTCTTCACCTGCTTTTTGGTACATCTTTAAACCATGTTCATCAGTTCCAGTATTGAAGTAGGTGGTAAATCCTTTATTTCTCTTGTATCGTGCTATAACATCTGCTTGGATAAACTCGAGTGCATGACCTATGTGGGGTTCGCCATTTACGTAGGGAAGAGTAGTTGTAAGGTAAAAGGAATCATTCATAACAAAGAAAATTTATTCAAAATATACGGATGAATTATAAAGCGTTTATTAGTCTAATGCCAAATTCAATTATTTTATTATTCTACGCATTCTCCACTTAAATCGTCCCAACATGGATTTGAATTGAAAAGTACATTTACCGTCTCTACGTCGGGTAATTGGCTTAGAGTTAGAAAGATTTGTTCATTAATTCTGCCACCGGAAAGAGATCCTGCAAGACTTGGTTCCCCATCAAAATTAATAGTTAGTGCTGAGCCGTCAAATGAGGTCTGGAAATAATTATGAGTATCTTGTGGGGAAATAAATGTTATGAGCTGATTAGTCGATGGATCAAAAAGTTCTAAACTTTGACTAAAACCCTCTGACTTTTCCTGTTCAGTTGGCCCGAGGAGTAGTTCTTGGATTAGAAAGGTATGTGCATCATCGTGTGATGTCGAGCGAGTAACTGGGTAGAGGTTAAATATATTTTCTTCATCGTAATCATATGATGTATTTAGATAGTATACGTCATATTCTGTAACTACAGGAATTTCATTGTTTTGAGATGAACTTTGAGATTCTTTTCTATTGTTCGAATAAAGTAGGAATCCAATATTGATAATTACGGTAAGTACAACTACAACTATAATAACAATAAAGTTTGGATTTATTCTTTTCATACGCTAAATTCGGTAATATGTAGTTATGATAATTATATAGTAAAAAACAAATAAAAGTAATTTAGCACTCATTGAACATGTGTGCTAATTGTGGTAGTATACCTTGTTAGTTTATGTAAAATTTTCAGCATGGCAACATTTAACCCAAACAACAATCCATACGGAAGGCATAACGGAGGCGAACAACGGGATATCAGTAAATTGTTTGCAGAGCGAACAAAAGATCTGATCCAACAAGCTGCTAAAAAGGCCCTACAACATAAACGTCGGTCTATAGATACTGAACATATTTTGTACGCACTAGCAGAAGAATCTGAAGTAATGGAGAGGGTATTTAAAGAACTCGATATAAAAACGGATGAATTACGGAATTATCTTGATACGCAATTCATTGAAGGTACCTATGAGGGACAAGACATGACACTTACTCCAAGGGCAAAGCAGGTGATCCAACTTGCGTTTCAAGAAGCGTTAGAACTCGGTCACAAGTATATTGGTACTGAGCATTTACTACTTGCACTAATACGAGAGGGAGAAGGACTTGCAGCTCAAGTACTTAATAGATATGCAATTTCACATACAAAAGCACGTCAAGCAGTTATCAAAGTTGTGGGTGAAGGAGATAAGGAAGGAACGGGAGTTGCAAAACAAACATCAACACCAGAACTTGATAAATATTCAAAAGATCTTACTGCATTGGCAGAGCAAAACAAAATTGATCCAGTGATTGGGAGAAGTGATGAAATTACTCGAGTGGTAGAAATTCTTTCAAGAAGGAAAAAAAATAATCCTGTACTTATTGGAGAACCAGGAGTTGGAAAGACAGCAATAGCAGAAGGTTTAGCACAGCGGATTGCAACTGGGAATGTACCGGAAGTAATTCGAGGGAAGCGACTTAAAGCACTTGATCTAGGACAGCTCGTGGCAGGGTCTAAATTTAGAGGTGAGTTTGAAGAACGGGCAAAAAAACTTATTAATGAAATTGAAAAAGCTGAACGAGACATTATTCTTTTTATTGACGAACTTCATACAATTGTTGGGTCAGGAGCGAAGGAAGGTGAACTAGATTTTTCAAATATGATTAAACCAGCTCTTGCTCGGGGAGAGTTGCAGGTTATTGGAGCAACCACATTGAATGAATATAAAAAATACATTGAAAAAGATGCTGCACTAGAACGTCGATTTCAACCAATTTGGGTAAAAGAACCAACAGTTGAAGAAACAATTAAGATTTTAAATGGAATCAGGGATCGATATGAAGCGCATCATAGATTAAAAATCTCTGAGCATGCACTTGAGTCAGCAGCTAAGTTGTCTGATCGTTATATTAAAGACCGATTCCTGCCTGATAAAGCGATAGATGTAATTGATGAGGCGGCAAGTAAATTGCGTTTGGCAACAACTTCAGAACCAGAAGAACTTCGAACACTTCGAAATGAGATAGAGCAGCTTGAAGGAGAACGAGAATCTCTCACTCGAGCGCAGAAAAGAAATTAAAAGAAGCGGCGGATCTTAAAGTCCAAATTGAAAAAATGAAGCAAGAGCTTATTCCTCTTGAAGAAGATTGGAAGAAGAAAACAGGTACTGGAACGCCAGTAGTAACTAATGAACATATTGCTGCGGTGATTTCAAATATGACTGGAATCCCACTTAAACAATTGAGGTCTGAAGAACGTGATCGTCTTCTTAATTTGGAAGAGGAATTGAAGAAACGAGTAATCGGACAAGATGAAGCTGTAAAATTAGTGGCGGAAGCAGTACGAAGAGCGCACGCAGGATTAAAAGATCCGAATAGACCGATTGCTTCATTTATGTTCCTGGGGCCAACAGGAGTTGGGAAAACAGAACTTACAAAAGCATTGGCAGAGATTTTATTTGGAGACGATGATGCAATGATTCGGATAGATATGAGTGAGTATATGGAATCACATGCTGTTGCTAGACTTATTGGTTCTCCACCAGGGTACGTTGGTTATGATGAAGGTGGACAGCTTACCGAGAAGGTCAGAAGACAGCCATACTCAGTTATTCTCTTAGATGAAATTGAGAAGGCTCACCCTGATGTATTTAATTCACTACTCCAAGTACTTGAAGATGGGCGTTTGACAGATGGAAAGGGAAGAACAGTAGATTTTAGAAATACTATTGTTATTTCAACAAGTAATGTAGGAGCAGAAATGATATTAGGAACAATAAATCAGAACGAAATGGCTGAGGCTCGTGATCAGATAGTGGAAGAAGCGAAATCTCAAGTGAAAGAGACTGAAATTATCAAAATGAAGAATCAGGCAGAAGAAGACTTTCCAGAGATTCCAAAGGTAAATTGGGATGATTTGAAAGTGGGATTATTAGATAGTTTAAAGAAATTCTTCAAACCAGAATTTTTGAATAGAATAGATGAGATAGTTGTATTCAATAAGTTAGCTGATAATGATCTGCTTAAAATCATTGATCTGATGATAGAAAATGTAAATAAGCGATTAGAGGAGCGGGATATTACGATTAGTGTGAGTGAAGCGGCAAAAAGAAAGCTTTTAGATGTCGGGTATGATCCACTTTTCGGTGCACGACCACTACGGAGAACAATTACACGAGAACTCGAGAATCCAATCTCATCAAAAATTCTCTCGGATGAATACAAGGAAGGGGATACTATAAAGATTGGAGTTTCCCGTGGGGCGTTTACCTTCAAAGTCTAATAGAGTATATGAAAATAATTCAGGTATCAACATTTGCATATCCAGTAACGGGTGGGGTAGAAACGCAGGTTCGAGAAATTTCTTCTCGGTTAGCTGATCTTGGGCATGATATAGCGATATATGCTTCAGATTCAGATAGGAATGGTCATAGGATAAAACAAGAGCAAACTACATTACCTGAAAATCCTCGTGTTTCAATTACTCGTTTTAAGACATATTTTTCAATAAGTCAGTTTTACAAGATTACCAAGGGATTATTTTCTGCACTCAAGAATTCTGAGGCGGATGTTTTTCATATTCATGGATTCAGAAAGTACGAAGTATATGTGGCTATGTTAGCTGCACGATTGAATAGTAGAAGACCAAAGGTTGTTGTAACTACACATAATCCTTTCACAGCAAATAAACGTTCTAGTATTTTGTCATTTTTCGTTGCACTCCATGACATAACATTGGGATTCCTTTTTAGTCGGTACATAGATAGGGTTATAGCATTGTTACCTTCTGAAATTCCTATTCTTTGTAATAAATTTAGAATCCCAAAAGAAAAAATATTTGTTATACCGAATGGAATTGCCGATATATTTTACGAAAAGCATGAGTACCCTGATAAACAAAAATTCCTAGAAGAGATTATCCCTTCTTCTAAACGACAAATTCTAAATAAGCAATGGTCTTCAATTGTTCTCTCTGCATCCAGGCTTCATGAGGTTAAGGGGCTTCAAAACCTACTATCTGCGGTGAAAAAGCTTCCAGATACTCTTTTTCTATTCGTCGGAGGGGATGATGGGTATGAGGTAAAACTACGTGAACTGTATAAATCTGCTGAAAATGTAATTATTACGGGGAAATATGTATCGTTTAACCAGATGCCTCAGCTTTATACGGTAGCTGATGTATTTGTTCTTCCAAGTCTCCACGAGCCATTTGGATTAACACCGGTAGAAGCGGTAGCTGCTGGCATTCCTGTTGTTGCGACAACTAATGGTGGTCCTATATTGGTACTTAAAGACACGTATGCAACATTTGTACAGCCAGAGAATAAAGAGGGTTGGGCGGTTGCAATCAAAGAATTACTTAGTGAAACCAATGAACGAGAAAAAAGAATTGAATTGGGAAAGCAAGACGTAAGTAAATATGGATGGGAATTTGTTCTTCCAGCAATTCTGAAAGTTTATCACTAATTACTTTCATTCTTCTTCAAGCCATACTAAAATAAGTGAAATATGTTGTGATTGTTTTATTACCTGCCCCACGATGTTATACAAAATTAAAAATATCTTCAACATTACAGTATTTACAATAGTACTCCTTTATTTTGTGCAGTTTGTATTTCTTCATCATGTAGCTGCAGGGAATTGGGTAGAAACTCACACTCGTCCATACCTTATTCAAAGTGATTTCTTACGATATCTCTTTTTCCTAAATGGTTCAGGTGATGGACGTTATGAATTGTTAGGAAGTTCAACTGATGAAATACTAATTGAACTCGATTATCAGGCTGGATTTGAGCCAGAGTTATTTATTGAAGAAGCATTAGCACGCTCTGTTCGTGAAGCTACAGGTAAATCAGCTAAGATTATTGTAGATGAAGACCCAGATATCCCTAGTTTCGAAAGCTTTGTAAATCGACAATTAGAAATAACATTCAGTGAAACAGAAGATGAGGTACCAAGTTCTGATCAAGTCTATATTCATGTTTTATATCTTTCAAGCTCAACAAATGAAGAGTACCTTATGGGGCAGACATTTAGTGCAAACAAAATGGTTATTTATAAATCTGCACTCAATGAGGTAAATAAATCGTCAGAAATTAGAAAAAAACTTGAGGAATCAATGTTTAAATATAATCTCGGGGAGCTTTTAGGACTTCCACTTATAAACCGTGACGGATGTGTGATGCATCAATATACTCCAATAGCATCATTCGAAAAAGTTGATGGAAAAAATATCGCGACAGAGTATTGTGTAGAATCATTAGTAAAGTTAGAGGCATATCAGAAGAAAGCTGGTAGGTAGTGAATCTGCTATAATATTCTATCTTTTTAACAGATATAGATTATGACAATTGATGGGAACGATAAAATAGTTTTGAAAATTGAGGGTGACTTTGCGAGGCAATTAAAACAAATGAAAACTACAATGGGAGCGAATTCCGAAATGGATGTTGTTAGGCAAGGTTTGTCCCTTTTGAGTTACGCAATGGGGCACGAGATTAAAATCGAGGATAGGAGATCAAAAAGAACATTGGTTTTTGATCAATTTAAAGATAAAGATCCAATAATTGAATAGCCATCATGAGTAATGATTTTTCAAACGAAGAAAATCTCGGCGATAACATTCCTGTTACAGATACCCGAGAGGTCACATCTCAAAGTGAAGAAGACACAATAGTAGATTCTTCAGAAGAGTCGTTGATGGATAATGAATCACTATCAATTGACTCAGGAGAGGAGATAGCGGTGTTTACTCCACTTGTACCAACTCAAATTCGCCAGCAAAGAGAAGAAACACGCGGTGCGCTCGCAAAAATCTTTATGATTGGGTTTTACATTATGATCCTGCTCGGTGGTTTATTTGTAGCAGTAAATAATGACCCACTTGAATCTAAGGTTCAATACCTGCAAGATGTATTACTTGCACTTTCTGGGATATTGTCTGGTCCGTTAGGATTTGTGGTTGGATATTACTTTCGGCGTCAAGAAGAACAAGAAGTATCATGACAGTACGTAAAAAACTAGCATTAGGGTTATTTTTCTTAGCTAGCTTAGCTATGTGCTTGGGAGGGACCATGTTATTGATTATTTTTGAACCTGTATTCTCTCCAAACCCAATAGAACCTCAGATAATTGTTCAGGAATCTGATGATACGATTGAGACTGAAGAAGATTCGATCGCTGATACGACTCCCCCAGTTTTTGATTGTATTTTTACAAATGAAGAATCGGGCCAAAGTTACTTTACGTATTTTACATTTGATCTACCTAGTGAAGCTGAAATAACCCATGCTTCATACCCAGATTCCCCATGTGATATTAAAATTTCATATAAGGACGGATATATAAACTTGGATTTTGACCCTGAACAAGAAAAATACAAATACTTAGAGATATCAGATAATTTTGTAACTATTGATGGCGAATTTACGCGAGAACCAATAGATTTTTCAACTGCAGAGGAAAAAGAATTCTACTATGCCGATGCTGTTGTATTACGTTGTGAATCGACAGAATTAGATCCTGATCCAGATATCCCAATAGGACCTTGTGTAGATACGGTAGTGTCTCATGAAACTGGAGGGGTTCAGATTGAAGCCGTTATCAATCCAAATCTGAGTCAAAGTGCACAAGAAGAAGTTCTTGCTTCATTCGATTCATTATTAGAAACCTTGGTGATTGGTTCGTACGAAACAAAGGATTTCATCCTTGGGCTTGAGGGGAAATTAACAGATGTTGCGCTTGAGCCAGAAGTGTGTAATTTTAGTGAAATGGAAGAGGAGGAATGCGTTTTGAAAGATGTAGTATCTGGTACAGTACTGGAAGTATTTGAGCCAGTAAGTGAGGAGATATATGAGGAGGAGGTTTATTTAGGGACGAGAGATCTAGATTTTCAAAATATAGTTCACAGTATGTCTTCCCAAGGTAGGTCGTATCTTACTCTATTTTCATATGACCTAAATGAGCATATGCTTACAGTAGAAGAATCAGCACTATTTGATATTGACTTTGTACAACAGAGATGCGGAAATGAATTCAGTTCCTACAATTGTAAAAGACTTTTAGAACGAGAGAGGTTCTTGTTAGTATCTGATGATCCTCTTCGTGGAAACTATGATGTAGCAATTGGATATTTGGAGCTTTTAATCAATTCTTAAAATTTGTAATGTCAAGAATAAGAAAGATCACAATCCCATTTTCAGTATCTATACTAATTATATTATTGGTAGTTGCGAGTGGGTATGGATTTTTTACATTATCAAACAGCATTGTTCTTGATGATTTTGATGAAGAGCAAGAAACAGTTAGTGAATACGAAATTTTGCCATTAAATTTAGAGTGTACATCGTTTGAAAACGGCGAAATTGAAAATAATTTTGGGTATTTATCGTTTTCATATCCTAGCCTTCTCTCGTTGGATAGTGGAGAGGATTTATCCTTCTGTAATGTTGAATTACGGCATGGTCGTTCATTTCTTACGATTTCATATAACGTACCAACAGATGAATCATTTGGTTTTGCATCTGATATCGTAACTTTAAATACATCTTCGATTGTTAGAGAGCGTTTTGATCCAAATCACTCGTTTCACGATATTGAATATAATACATACAATCTTCAATATGGAACTTACGAAGTTGGTGATACTTCATGCGCAGACACTATTGATCCAACTTCATCGTTTATTCCGCTATGTGGCGTATCCCCTCAGATGGATTCTATAAACGTATCAATTACCGCCATACTTCCTGACAGTACTTCACAAGCTGAAGGTGAATACATACTCTCATTGTTTGACGAAGTGGTTGCGTCCCTCAGCTGGGGAAAACGTTAGTTCTTTAGAAGCCAAGAAACTAGTGCATTACCAAGTTCTTTCGATTTCCCACTAAACCCATGATCAGCATCATTTACAATTTCGTATGAGAAGTTCTTTGCATTATTTGAGAATTTTTTCATAACTGCAATTGCATCCTCGGGTGATTTGTAGACCCACTCCTCTAAAGATCCGTATAACACAAGTGTTGGCTTAGTTATTTTTTTAAAATCATTGAATAACGGTTGGGTTTTACTCAAATTTAGATTTTCAAAATATTCGGTAAATGGAAAAGTGTTGTAGTGACCGTCTGGGTCCGTTATATCGTAGAATCCTTGATAGGTATAAATCCCATCGTACATATACTTAGGAACAAGTTTTTCACCATTTCCAGATTCAATTTGTGTTTTTGCTTTCTTACGAGCAGATTCAAAGCCCTTTTTTCCTAATATTGAATAGTAAATTCCAACATCATCTCCACTTCCTACAAGGATATATCCCAAAACTGGACTATTCGATACGAGTGTATTATAAGTACAGATTTTATTTGCGCCGGAAGAATGCCCTGCGAGATAGATTTCCTCGTATCCAATTGATTGCGCATAAGCGATAGCGCCTTCAATATCATGTAGAGAATCATTGATTTTTTCATATGCTGTGCCCATCATGATTCGTTCTTCATCAAAAGAACCCTTGTGTCGATACAGACTTTTCGCTATATGTGCACCACGATTATTAAAAGCTAAAAATGCTATATCGTTATTTTCAAATACATGTGCTAATGTATTCATTCGTTCTACTGAGTAGAAAATCGAAGTGCTTCCGCATCCATGAAGCCAGATAATGATCTTCTTGGTATTTTTAGGGGGTTCATAGAGTAAACCAGGTAGAGTGAGATCATCTGTCGTGGTAAACTCGATAAGTGAAGTTTTCATTTTAATGTATGCATGATAAGTAATTTCTTAAAATCACAAGTTACTCATATTCTACTATACTTTTTGTTTCTGACATTCGTTCTTAGCGTGTTTGGGTATTCAGTGCTTACAGAAATTAACGGTCAAGTAGCATGTCAGCAAATCTTCCCAGACATCAGTTCAAATAACCCCTTCTGTGAATACATAGGGTATCTTACACATCAAGAAGTAGTGAGTAAAAATATATGTTTCAATCCCGATAGGCCACTTACCCGTGGAGAACTTTCAAAGTTAGTAGTTGAGAGTTCTGATCTCAGTATAAAAACTGAAGGAAATAATTTCTCAGATGTTTCAAGTGACCATACATTTTATCGGTATATAAATACTCTCCATAAAGATGGAATAGTGAATGGATATAGTGATGGAACATTCCGTCCCGATGAATCTGTGAGTCGGGCTGCATTTCTTAAATTTGTACATAATTCTGTAAGATTTCGTCGAGAGTATCTTTTTCCTGAAACGACACAGAAACAAGTATTTGCAGATGTTTCAACTGACAATGTATTCTACGAATTTGTGCAGAATGTGAGTGTTGCGACCATTAGTAATGAAAATGGAGATAGTGTTGCTATCATTAGTGGATACTCAGATGGTAATTTCCACCCCAATGCAAAAATTACTCGAGCGGAAGCAGCAAAAATTCTTACTAATACTATGAAGTATACCCAAATTGAAACACATAATTGCGAGGAATATTACTGTGAAGATCTATATGAAGGAAAGATATCTATACCTGAAGCGGTTATAAATGAGGTCAGTATAATTGGTGAGACTACTGAAGGGAGACAGATTGTCCGACATGATTTTGGAAGTGGATGTAATACAGTTTTACTTATAGGGGCGATACATGGAGACGAGGGGAATACAGCAAATCTAATGCATGAATTTATTGTTGAGTTAACGAATGAGGTAAGTATGATTCCTGCTGGCACAAGGGTGATTGTAGTACCGGAACTTAATAAAGATGGGATAGTTGCCACTACGCGAAACAATAGTAGAGGGGTAGACCTCAATAGGAATTTTAATACAACTGATTGGCAAGCAGATACGTATATTGGTAATTTGTATGTTCCGGGAGGGGGAGGTGAATACCCAGCTTCAGAAGTTGAAACTCGATTGTTGACATCGCTCACAACGGATATAACTCCTGATGTTGTCCTTTCATATCATTCAAATGCAGCATTTGTCGTACCTAATAAAATCTCTGAAGCTGTTGACTATGCAGAGAGGTATGCTGAATTTTCAGGGTACTTATATACAGGAGGCGAAGAAAATAACGGATTTTTATATGAAATAACAGGTACGTATGAAAATTGGATAGCGGAACAGCTGAATATTCCTGCTATTGTGGTAGAATTGGAGTCGAAAAATGATTCAGAGTTCGATCGTAATAAAGAAGCTCTGTGGGATATTATTCAAAGGGATTACTACTAATGAAAAATTTTTGGCTGAGTCTACAAAGGCCTTTTACTGTTCTGGCTCCGATGGAAGATGTTACCGATACCGTATTTAGACGTATCGTAAAATCCTGTGGGGCACCAGATGTCTTTTTTACTGAGTTTATGAGTACAGACGGGTATATGTCACCCGGAAAAGACCGTGTTGCAAGAAGGATCGAATATACAGAAGAGGAGAGACCATTGGTAGCGCAAATTTGGGGTAATAAACCTGAAAAGTATTACCAAACAGCGCAAGAGCTTGTTAAGCTCGGATTTGATGGTATAGATATTAATATGGGATGTCCAGTTCATAAAATTGTAAAGAAAGGATGTTGTTCTGCCTTGGCTGATAATCCAACTTTAGCTGGTGAAATCATCCAAGCATGTAAAGAAGGGGCAAAGGATATCCCGGTGAGTGTAAAGACTCGTTTGGGATACAGAACTAAAAAAACAGAAGAATGGAGTAAATTTTTACTAGAGCAGGATATTGCAGTACTTACCATGCATGGAAGAACTCAAAAAGAGATGTCAAAAGTTCCTGCCGATTGGAGTGAGATTAAAAAGGTCGTGGATATTAGAAATGAAATGGGAATAGAGACACTCATAATAGGAAATGGTGATGTCAAATCACTAGAAGAGGTTCATGAAAAACATACAACCACAGGAGTCGATGGAGTAATGATCGGAAGGGGAATTTTTACAGATCCGTATGTATTCAACCCTGATAAATCAATTATGAATCTTACTATAGAGGAACGATTAGATCTTTTACTTCGGCATACTCGCTTATTTAACGAGATTTGGGGGGATGTTAAGAATTTTGCTCTACTGAAAAAATTCTTCAAAATCTATGTGTCAGATTTTGAGGGTGCAGTAGAATTACGTGTTGAACTCATGAAATGTGATTCTTTAGCCCAAGTAGAGGAAGTTGTAGCAAATTATGCTCAATAATTACTTTAGTACAAAGGGATTTCCTACTTAGTCTTGAATTCCAATAAGGATTGGCATCCTTTTTTCTGTTCCATAGTTTAATTCGGGGAAGTTTTTTGAGTATAGAACAGAAGAAGAACCACCATCTAAATTCACAACAGTTATTTGCTTACCCTCAAATAGTTCGAGATGTAAAAGTATGTGTGCAATTTCATTCAATGACATTTCGTCTCTAACAGTTATAAACATTTTCTCTCTTCCATCAGTATCAGATATTCCCATAAGTGTTCTTTTGTGTTTTCCCCGTCCGTTTTTAGAGTTAAATATGTAATCTGATTGTATTTCATCATTTCGTAGTACTAATGGACCAGTTTGAAATTCAACTACTTTAGTACTATTTTCATAGGGAAGAAATCCTTCTCTATCCCAGATAGAAAGCCTGTTATTAGCTTTGTCGAATCTTACTACATGAGTAAGCTGTTGGGATTCTTCAGGACCTTTCATTGGGGTTAAGTGGATACCATAGTAATTCAGGAAACCAGCGTGATCCGCATCAAGGTGTGTTCCTCCAAAGAAACCACCGTTTATTGTATAGAGATAATTTACGTTTTCTGATAGTTCCTGTACAGTTGGTGCATCATTTGGGATGTAGTTATATTCCATTACATTATTTGTTGTTAGTATTGTCATTCCAAAGTCATCGTAATGGTAAACCTTCATACCGTTATCTTCAAATGTTTTTGTAGCTTTTATTCCCCCAATTGCTTCTCCAAGGCCAGGTATAGGTGAACCTGGTGCAAAACCACCATATACCATACTGTTTGTAACCATCTTAGCTAGGTCGCCTCTGCTTAGGTTATTGTCTGGATAAAATTCTGGAGAGCCTTCTATAGAGATAATCTGGTCGTAATCGGGTTCATCTCTCGTTGCTGTGTAAGCACGACTAACATATGGATAGAATACATGGGTATCAGTAATGTCACTAAACGGGAGTTCTGCTTGGACGATGAAAAGATTATCGTTTTGATATTGTGCTGCATTTGTAAGGTATTTTTGAGCAGCTGAGCGAGTAACGGGTTCTTCGGGTCTGTAAAGTCCATCTGTATATCCTTGGATGATTTCTGCCTCTTTAAGAGCATGGATATATTGATAAAAAACATTGTCAGGAAGAATATCAGGAAATATTTTTTCTTCATTGGGTAATGCATCAAAGTCTTCTTGTGATGGAATATTGACAGTAGCATAGTCTAAGCCAAATGCCTTGACTATAAACTTTGCAAACTCTGCTCGTGTAACTGAATTCTCAGGACGGTAGGTAAGATCACTGTATCCTTTTACTACTCGGTTATAGTCGAGGAAGTTTACCCAATAGCACAATTCTGTATCTTCTTCGATATCAAGAAATGTCGATTTACATACAAATGAGCCAACAGGTGCACTTGCTAATACTGTGGGTACCTGAAGGAATGTAGTAAGAACTGCTGATACTACTATGATTTTCGTTATTGCGGGTAGCTTCATTATGGATTTATAAAATCGAATAGATTTCCTTTATAAATATAATACGTTTAAGGATCAAAAATATTACACTGTGATTTAGATACTTCTTAGTATATAGCATAAGAATAGATTCTGTTAATAATGTATGGTTTAGTTTTAGAAAAAGATAAAAAATTAATAAAATTGTATCTGTTTTTTACCCAAAAATTTTTATTTTCTATGTTTCATGTATGTTTCACTTGTTTCTTGGTATATTTGACAACCACAATATCTTGATGTAAATTATGTACATCACCACAATAAATTGTGGTTCGAAAAAACTTAATAGTGAGAAAGATATCGCTTGGTGAGCGATTTTATATAGTCTCCAAAATTTGCACTTTGAAAACTGTACTATGCTGCCACCTCTGTTCGATACGTCTTTCATAATTCTGCCCGTGTTTTTTTGAATCTAGTCATATTCTGTTTTCGTATGGTCTTTTTATGCAAAAAAGTTCTATTTTTTGCGCCCATTCGTCAAGAATACTTATCTATATTATTGAAGTTAATCTATACACGATGTTTTGTCCGTATTGTCATGGTGAAGATACAAAAGTAGTTGATAAGCGAGATAATTCTGATTCTGGGGTGACACGAAGACGTCGGGAATGTATTGGATGTACTAAACGATTCACAACATACGAACGGATTGAGAGAGTAACGCTTAATGTAGAAAAAAGAAACGGGAAGGTGGTTGACTTTGATAGGAGTAAATTGCGGAATGCAGTGGTAAAAGCAATGAAAAAACGTCCTATTACAGATCAACAGGTCGAAGAAATGCTGGATGATATTGAATTGAAGCTTTTAAACAGAAAAAAGACAGTTGTTACAAGTACTGATATTGGAAAGATGGTCCTTACTAGATTAAAAAAATTGGATAAAGTAGCTTACTTGAGGTTTGTAAGCGTATATAGAGATTTTGATACAGTTGAGAAATTTCAAAAGGAAATTAAAGCATTAGAAGAATAATTATGGCAAATCCAAACCCACATCAACTATACAATATTGGACAGAAAGCATTGATTACCTATAAGAATGAGGCACTTGCAGTCCTTGATGCAAAACATGGAGATTGGACATTGCCAGGGGGACGGATTGATCAAAATGAGGACCCTGACAGAGCACAAGAACGGGAGATTTTAGAAGAAACGGGGATTACTTTGAAAGATCACTCATTTGTGAAACGTCTACTTGGAAGAGAACAGTGGGATCAATATAA
>JAGQLH010000110.1 GCA_020429465.1 Candidatus Dojkabacteria bacterium
CCCGACCCACTTTTGGATGGTAGAGTAATTGCACAAGAAATTACCGCGCAACCATCACAAATTGAAGTTACAAATGCACTAAATTCAGTTCTACAAATAACTGAAGGTGATTCATTCCCCGCTTTCACACCGGAAGCATTTCAAGAGTTACAAACCACAAGTAACGGTTGGGCACTTAAATCATTAGATTATGTATACAATTCTGGTGTTGACAGGAATTTTTCAGTAACACTTCATGACGGGAAAACATTAGTATTTGATACAACAAATACCAGTGACAACCCTGCTGATGCAATTATCGCAAATACTGAATTTAGTCCAGCAGGTGTAGAACCGAATGATATTAGGAATGAATTAAGCGCTCTCTACCCTACAGCAAGCCCGCAGGAGATTGAGCAACTATTTGTTGAAACTACAATGAAACTGACTGAACAAATTGAAACAGTAGAAGTACAAAAGCAAATTATCCAGCAAGCAGTTTCAAGCCCAAGCCTGGCGAATAATGGAACCGAACAGATTGTTATTGCATCAACAGATATTGGAGCACCAGCAAATATTATAATAGTACCAGAGTTAATCCCAGGCACTACTACTACACAATTTACTGTATTTTCAGCTAACGATCCAACTACTAGCCAAACTATTTACTCAGACATTGATACCCTGGTTGAAAACATGCCTTCTGATTTTGGAATCACTGCAAATAGAATGGAAGATCTCACAAATTCATTTGTTCAAGGTGTCCAAGCACGTCCTGGAAGTACATTTAGCCCACAACCCGTTAATGGTGCTGGCATAATAAGTACAACACCAATCGATGCAACTGTACCCATAGCTCAAGCAGTAGCGCAAAATCTTGCGACTACAAATCGAACATTGAGAATGCCAGCTGGCCAAGCACCCCCAGGAGGAAGTGGTCTTGCCTTTCCTAGTTTTGCTATCCCCCCTGGAAGCATATCACCCGGAGTTGGAAATAATTTTCTAAATAATGTAGAGCAGACAGTACAGAATATCGCCCAACAAGCAGGACCATTTGTAAGTAACTATGGAGGACAAGCAGTTGATGCATTTGGTAATGTACTTGGAGAAGGAATAGAATTAGGACAAAATATACGACAGGGAGTAGAAACA
This sequence comes from Candidatus Dojkabacteria bacterium, assembly GCA_020429465.1. Taxonomy (GTDB): domain Bacteria; phylum Patescibacteriota; class Dojkabacteria; order B142; family WJKM01; genus JAGQLH01. Next base: position 1,132 of record JAGQLH010000110.1, read on the forward strand.
CAGGGACTACTTCCCCCAGTCTTCAGAGCAGCGGGAGATTTCTTTGATGAAGCATTAGATACGGTTTTTGGGCCATGGTGGGCAAACACAAAGGGTTTCTTTAGAAATATTAGAGATTCAGTTAGGAATGCATTCTAGTTCAGTTATTACAAATCACTCATGTCACAACTTAACTTACAACCACTCAAGGAACTAGACCTTAATGAAAAACAGATCGAAGCTATTCTTATTAGCCTTACTCCATTATTACAAGATCTTGTAAATCAGGAATTCGATCGTGTCCTAACCGATGAGGAGCAAGATATGATAGAATCCAAAACAGATAATAAGCCTCTAGAAAGCTTGGTGGCCTATACCGAATTGTACGAGCACAAAACTGGAGAAAGCATCCAAAAATTCAGCGATACAAAGCTTAACGAACTTATCTCTATGGCCGCCAATGTATATGTCAAACAAAAAGAATATATAGAAAAAATGAAAGGTCTTTCACCAGGAAATCTTGATAAATTCAAAGAACTAATAGAAAATGATGACTTTGAATCTGCCGATCAATTATTAGGAACCACATAATGCCTCTACCAGACGGCTATCCGTGGCGAGAACCTACAGGTAAGTCCAAAAGCGAAAATCCTCAAGAACCGAAATCATCTCTTCGAGATCGAATTGGTAGTAATATAATACCCAATAGACTGAAAGATCTAATCCCTACTGGAACAGCTGCAGGAGTTATTGAAGCGGTCTCTCACCTTAGACCAGATGTGGGAAATACAGTTTCAGAAATACTAGAAAATAGTTCAAAAGTAGCTGCATTAGAATCTACAGGAAGTGCTACTGAGTCGGAAATTAAAGCATTAAAATTAAAAAATGCTCTTAAAACAGTAACCCAGACCGTAGCTCGTGTAGCTACATTAGGTATGTACGATGCAATTCCTGGCATGGTTACCTTATTAAAGGAGAATTTAATTGAAAACCCGGACCAAAGTAGAAAAACCAGAATTGCAAAAACAATTGGATATGGTGGAATTACTACAGCGGCTACCCTCACGCTAAGTCAAATTGCATGGAATGCAGGGATGTTTGCTGCACTCCCAAGTTTCTGGCCAGTTGCTGCACTTGTAGCCGGTAGACAACTACTAAATTATGGGATTCATAAAGCTGGAGAACATGGGTGGTTTGGAGAACATGTAAAGAAAATCGCCCGACCGATGAGGAATGTAACCTCTGGGCTTCTTGTTCTTGGCTCACTTGGCAAAGCATTGCCGGGACCTGGATTTGCTGGACCAGCAATCAAACCGATCGTTCCACAATTAGATATCGCAACCACAAACATAATTGGCTCTGAACCTCAAATTTTTGCAGAGCAACTTTATAACAGAGGTGGCCAATCTTTGATAGATGCATGGAATGCTATTGTGCCATAGCAACAAGATGAGAGTGGGCATCTTTATCTTGAAGCCAAAGTTTTGGAGTCACGGTAAATTTCCTTTGTGGCCTCACCCCCTTTTGACTATCCTGCATCGAGTCAACCAATAATGCATAAGCATCTAATTCATCTTTTGAGAACTTAACACTTGATGTAAATATCCAGATGGGTTTTGTAGCTTTCTTAGATGTACTCTCTTCCTGAGCATATTTTATTAGTTTAATGGAATCTTCCTTCTGTTTATGTCGGTGCTCTTTTTTAACATTCTTGTCTACATAACCATTAAATTCATTCTTAGCATTAAGTAAATCAAAATACTTCAACTCCCCTTTTGCTAGATTTTTATTGCTTTTTATTTGTACCACATGCTGTTCCTTTTCATCCTTTGAAACCCAAACTAAGTCAACACCTTTTTTATCTTCTTCTACTGTTGGTAGTCGGAAAGTGCCACCAGTGGGATATTTATTCTTTAATTCTAGATATGCTTGGACAGGAGCAAATATCCCCGATATTTCATGGGCAATAGAGTATTTCTCAAATAATTTAGACATTTGAACACATCCAAATAAACTACGGAACAATCCGGTAACTTCTGCGTCATCCATCTCAAAATTATCCGAAAATATTTTAAACAACTCAAAGAATGAGTTATTCATAGTAATTCCAGCCTCAACTACTGATGGACTCTTCTCCTCCTGCTCACGCTCTGCTAAATAGTGAGAGGTGTGATGTAAGCATTCTGCGAATTTCTGAGAAATCATCACATCTGTTTCAGAAAAATACTCCGGCGTTAACTTACGGTCCCCCACTACCCCCATGTAATCCTCATGATATTTCCCCCAACCTTTCTCATATGCTTTACTCATAAATTGTTTTCCATACCCTAGATTCTCACAGACTACACCCGCAAGATTAAATAGACTTCGCTTAAAAACATAAGAGAATGAACGTTCTGAAAAATCCGGCTCTTTCTTTATCCATGATTTTAGATCCTCAAA
>JAGQLH010000111.1 GCA_020429465.1 Candidatus Dojkabacteria bacterium
ATAGACTAGAGGCGTATGCGAAATTGAATAATATCGATGCATCCTCATCATCTGTCGTTTTAGAAAAAATGATACACGATTATTGTGATCATTTAAAGATTCCTGACCCTTTTGACAATGTTATCAAAAACTAATTTATCAATTATAATAATAACTAACAAACACAATTGTGGAAAACTCTAAAAAATATTATTCAAGCCATGACATTGCCAAAATACTAGGCATATCATATAACAAGGTAAACAAGCTTGTAAAAAGCTGTGAGATACCTGCTTATAAGATTGGTGGTCAGTATAGAGTAGATAAAGAAGACTTTAACGAATATATGCACAATAGTAAAGTTGTTAAGAAAGAAAAGAAAAAGACAGTACGAGAAAGATATGTTAGAAAGCCAGAGTTAGAAAACAAATGGAATATACCTCTGCTACCTAACTAAAAAAAATCGCCAATGCTCTAACGGTAAATTAATAAGCAAAGGCGATCCATTAAAATAATGTATCACAAATATATGGAGCTTGGCGATTATGTCCAAACTTGAAAAACAACAAATCGAAGCATTGAATAAAATCAATCAGCTTCGAGACCTTAAAGAAGACGTTGAATTAAACGGCATACACAACCCCTACGGAGTGCAACTATTGGAAATGAACGAAGATGCACTAAGAAACATATTAGACAAAGAACTAAAAGCAGCAGCGATTAGAGTAATAGAAGAAAGAATAGCTAATCAAAAGAAGCTAACCGATTTCCTATTAGGAGGCGAAAATGATAACGAGTAAGACAAAGCGAAGCTATATAGAGCAACTAGAAGGCAAAGCATTACAGAGTCAAGAGAAATATATCTACGATGTCAAACAAAGGATATGGAATGAGTATGACAATGAGGAAATTGCCTCATCAGTATTAGCAAGCATAATATCAGATGTCGAGAGATCTGTATTAGTTGCTTACCAGTTAGGTATGAGACACGGAAGCAATGTAGGTAGAGAAAAAGGTTTTAAAGATGCAATAGACATAGTGTTCAAAGGAGCAGAGCCATGCGAAAGTTAAATTTAAGGTTAGACAATAGTCACATACCCAAACTAACAAAAGTGGATCCATACAGTCCATATTTGAGATACAGAAGAATTTATTGCAAAAAAAAGAACTTTATCAATGCAGTAATCACAATCGGACCAGTAGCAATAATGTTTTTAGTATTATTAATAATGAATGGTAAATAGAATGGCAACAATATTAGAACATGTATCCTCCGACTTTATGACGGAGCAATTAAAAGCTCAAATAGCAGAGCAGCCTACATATTTCAGAATGAATCATAATCATTCTAGATATTATGTGACAGTAGAGAATGATATTGTAGAATGGTATCCTTCAGTAACATCTATAATTAAGCAAGTAATTCCTCCATCTGTTGGAATGCAATTATTGATGATGGAAAAGGGAAAAGAGTTTAATACTTGGATGGCTGAGTTAGCACATCAAGGGACATTCATTCATACGGAAGTAAGTACATATATACATAACAGAGAATTGGCGACTCAATATGAAGAGTCTGACGATCATATTTTATATAGCCTCAATTACTTCGAAGATAAGATAAAAGAATATTTCGAAGAGAAGAGGTTGAATTATGATGTCAAAAAGTGGGACATAGAATTACGACCAAAAGTAGTAAGCTTAATAAAGTTCGTTCTTGATTACGAAGTAGAACCTTTGGCTATTGAGATGATAGTTGGATATCGAAACAATAAGATTCAATATGCAGGAGCATGTGATTTACTCGCAAATGTGACAATAGAAGAAAAAGGGTTTTTCGGAGAAGTATATAAATCTGGAAAACAGAAAGGAATGCCTAAAGAGACGAAACAGAAAGTCAGAAAAATAGCCTTGATTGACTTTAAGAGTGGAACATCAGGATTCTTTGATGAGTACGGTATTCAGTTAAAGATGTATGCAAGAGCACTTTATCAGATGACAGGTATAAAAGGGGACTGCATTCTCAATGTAGGACCTACAAAGTTTATGAATGGAAATACACCTGGATATAGTGTTAAGGATTGGACTGATAAGATAGAAGACAAAACTGTTGATTTATACTTAGATGTTTTTGCAATGAACTATGAAAAACCTGATCAGATAGCTGTATTTGATGGAGCGCTGACTCCAACAGGTGATATAAGTAGTTTATTTAGATATCAAGATGCAGATGAATTTGTATTGAATCTAGCTAAAGTAAATAGACAATTAGAAGAAACAATTTAATAATCATAAAAGGAGAATGCACCATGGGTGTACAAACAGGAAATTATAGCGATACTCCCAAGCTATATTACAAACCAAAGAATGTAAACAAGGAGAGACCTTGTTTTCAAAAAAGTGTAAAAGAAGGAGAAGAGCCGGAAACATGTAATTTTATCATTGCAAACCTCTTCAACATTGAACGGTCTACATATACTCACGAAGGAGTAGAACATCAAAAAATCAATTATTACTTTACTGATGATGAAGGGACTGAGGTAGTTAGTCTAAGTGGAGGGTGGCCGACATTTTATAATAAAGACTGGCTTAATAGACTAGCAAATTTCGAAGGAAGTATTAAGAAAATCAAAATACTTTTGTGGGATAGTGAAGACAAAGAAAAAGACAAACATTATACTAGAGGATCGATTCAAGAAGAAATATCTCCTAATGTATTCTCAAAAGTAAAAGGGAAATACCCATATGATGAGATCCCAAAAGTAAAGTATGAGGAATACAAAGGTACTAAAATCAAAGATGATGAAGAGAATAATAAGTTCTTTGAAGGTGTCTTAGACCAAGTAATGACAAAACTACAGTTCCGTTCAGTAGATGAAGTGAAAGCTTATTATCAAGGAATTGAAAGACCAGAATCAAAACTGAACAAAGAGGCATCAAAGAACTTCAAGAATGATAATGTTCCAGTAGGTACTGATGGAGAAGAATTCGACGATGACTTACCGTTTTAAAATGAGCGTTTAAATGAGCGTTTAAATGAACATTTAATTAGATAATCCCCGACCCCTTGCTCTAACACCTTTATGCTGTGTGTGTTATGCCCTTTTTAGAAAAGTTAGGGCAAGGGATTTTTATAACTATAATTTGAGAAAGGAAGAAATGAAAGTGAACCAAAAATTATACGAGAAGTATCTAACAACACGGGCTGCAATTCCTCTAATTACTTTTAAGAGAGCACGCTCGCTGCCTGATATCTTGAAAGAAGTTGGGCTGTCTAACACTACTTTAGAAAAGGCTTTAATGGGGAGTGGAACGCATGAACAAGTAAATGCTTTGACTAAACTAAATATTAATTACGATGCTTATATAAAAGGTGACTGCTACAATATTTACATAAC
>JAGQLH010000112.1 GCA_020429465.1 Candidatus Dojkabacteria bacterium
TTTTCTTTATTGCTTCTATTTGTTGTTTATCTGAGCTTGTAGCAGCCCCTTTTTGAATACTTTCATCTTCAAAAGATGGCATTCTGTCTTTAAGGATTGAGAATGCTTTCCCTTTCCCACTACCGTGATCTGATCGGTTGGTTAATTTCTTAATAACCTCTGGGTCATCTGTAGCGAAGCCACCTTTCTTATTCCCGATTGGATAGAATTTAGCTAATGCTTCTTTACTGTCTGCTTCGTGAATTACTAGATTTTGGTATCTACTTATAAAGTTGGTCACAACCTTAGGGTTTTCCATTTCTATTTTTTCTTCAGTCATTTTTTCCTCTTTTATAAGGGGCTAATTAAAGCCCCATTAAATTATACTTTATAGAATAAGCCGTGTGCTGATTCTAAAGGAACTTCAATACCAACGTCCATCAATAGTTTAGTTGATAAACCGTCTGTTCCAGGAGTCTCTACGCCTTCTTCTATTCTGAATTTTCTTGAACCTTTCTTATCGTTTGCCATGTATCGCATTTTAAGATTAGTTCTGTCTACTAAATATCCGTTACTTGCTTCAGGACCTACAAAGTTAGGATTCCAAATCAAAGAAGCTAAACCAAAATTGGTTTGATACTGTGATATGTTGATTCCGTATTTTGTAGTTAGGTTAGTAACTTCATATTTGTTTTTAATTAACGCACCTACTGATTTCAATAACTCACCGCCCATAATGAAGTCTTTATCTTTCTTTCCTTTAAGGAAACTTTGATATAAGAAGTCATCTAAAGCTGCTTCTGTAGGAGAACCAGAATAAGAAACTGCGTTTGTAGAGATGAATCCTTTAAGACCTTTATTATAAGTGTGTCTGTAATCTGTAGATACTGTAACTGTACCGCTACCGCTTGAAAACCAGAAGTTTCTTTCAACTTCTTCTTTCAATTCAACCATTTTCTTTCTGACTTCATCGTCATAAGATTTACCATCGGTGTAGTTTTCGCCAGCTTGTTTTCTTCCAGACTGGGTAACTGTTTCACTATGGATTTCGCAATAGTTAGAAACTTCAGTTTCAACTGTAGAAACTGCTGTTCTTGCGGTTGCCATTTCGTGGTTTCTTGAACCTACTTTGAAAATGTAATCACCAACAGCCATGTTTCCAAAAGTAGAACCGGCTAAGTCAGTAATATCTACTTCGCCAGAAGCAATAGAATCAACATAAACTAAATCGTCTGTTGCTTGATTCCATAATACGTCACCTTCGTTTATCCAAGTAACGTCTGTTCCGCTAATATTATCAGCACTTGCACCGCCACTAACGGTAGCAGTTAATACTGTATAACTTGGAACGTATTTATCTTCAAACCATGAGAATTTTGCATTCTCGTTAATGACTGGTGAAGCTGGTAATTTTTCATTTAAGTACAACATTTGGAAGAGAGGTGTTTGAATCGGTTCTTCCAAGTATAACATTCTATCTATGTCGGGCATTTGGTTTGCAGCCAGACTATGTATTGAGGTTTGTGCCCCTACTCTATATGTAACAGCCATGATTTTTTACTCCATTTTTTGTTCTGCTAATTGTCGTTTTAGTATGCGCTGAACAACTGTATCTTGTCCAGGCTTGGTTCTTTCGACACTATTCAAGTCAAAGTCTTTTGGCTGGTTCTTTAATGATGCTCTGATTTTAGATAAGGCTAAATCGCCAGTATCTTTTTCTAAGAACGCTTCAATCTCATTAAGTTTTTTAGACTTAGCGAAACTTACTATTGAGTTCTTAACCATGTTCAAGTTCAAATGTGGTAAATCTGCATTCGTCACATTTGATGCTTCCATCCACTCGTTTGCTACTTCATCAAGGTTCATACCTTTAGGTAACTCGCTTTGTATAGTGTCCATGACGGCTTTCAACTGCTGTTGATGTTGTGCTTGAATTAAAGGTTGAAGTCTTTCGTTCACCTTATTATCAAGGTAAGCATCATAAGCTCGTTGATAATCTTCGTCTTTCTCGAAGTTCAAAGGGTCTGGGGCTTTAAGGTTTGGTCTTTCGACTTCCTTTTGCTTCTGACTTTGAATTTCCTTTAGCGTACTCTTTGTCCTTGCGTAATCAGTCTGCAACTCACGTAAGGATTTGCCCAATTCATCTATGGGTTTCCCAACTAAAGTTTTTGATACGCCTAGTTTTTCTGCTAGTTCTGCTGTGACAATTTGCTCCTCTGGAGTTTTGTCTTCTTCGTTTGCTTGAGTTTCCTCTTGGATTTGCTCTTGCTCAACCATTGTTGCTCCTATATCCGTTAAAAGTAATATTTCTGTTTCTATACCCTTTTCTAATCCCAGTCATCTTGTTTACTTCTACATCCATATAAGCTGGTAATGTAGACATTAAACTCTCTTTGGCTAGGACTTTGAAATCAATCTTACAACTTCCACCACACGTAGGGCATATTTTAAGTGTGCTGTCTTTCATTGATTCCATTCGTTCAAAACTTCCGCAAGTCTCACATATATAAGGTCTATTGGTCATTTGGTTCTCTTGTATTTATGAATATTCCATTCTTCTTAGAAGAAAATTTTATATAATAAGTTTTATCGTTATGCGTTATCACTATTGGTAAATCCTTAACGCTTACTTCCACTTTTTGATTTTTTATCAGAATTATCATTTTTCTTTATTTTAAGTTCTTCACGCTTAATTTCGAGTTCTTCTTTCTTTAATTTTACTTCCGCAACCTTAACACTATCTTCAATCTGTTGGGCTTGTTCTTCTGCTTGCTGTTGTTTTTGTGCTGCTTCGGCTTGTCCTTTAATCATACTTTTATAGTCTTCTATGATTTCTGTTCTATCACCGTAGTCTAATCCGATAGCTTCTAAGAACTTAATATTGTAAGAAGGTAGTGCTTGCATATTAGGATTAACTTGTCCTAATGCCATTAAAGCAGATAGTTTCTTTTCTCTAGCTGATTCAGATAATTGGGTTTCTACAACTTTCAATTCAAACTTAGCATCTCGTAAGTGTGTCATTGGAGTGTTGATTCTTAAATATCCAGAGCCTTTTTTCTGGCTTGGTTCGTAAAGTCCTTGTTGTTGAAGTTGCTGTAGGATATTCTCATCTATTTGTGAACCGCCTACTTTGATAATTCTTTGTGCTGTGTCATGTTTATTAAAAGCCCAAATTGCTTTATTACCTACAGATTGTTTCCATCTGTTAAGATTGTCTAAAAAGATAGAAGAAAGTCCTTCACCTTTTTCTTGTTTGAGTTTAATTGCTTTTCCAGATTCATCAGAACCTTCAGATAATCCTTGAAATGAAC
>JAGQLH010000113.1 GCA_020429465.1 Candidatus Dojkabacteria bacterium
TAGCAGAAGCTATTGAAGTAGAAGATCCTACTCAGAACTTAGGAGTACAGATCGTACGCGAAGCTGCTGCTAAAACTGCCCATTTAGCTGGTGACGGAACTACTACTAGTGTGGTATTAGCCCAAGCTATAATCAAGGAAGGATACAAACTTATACAAGCTGGTGTACCTGCTATTGACATTAAGCGGCAATTGGAAGCATTAGTTCCTACTATCACTAACTTCATCAAAGAATGCTCAATTCCTGTAGCTGATGACTATAATAAGATTAAGCAAGTAGCTACTATCTCTGCGAACAACGATGTGGAAATCGGCGAATTAATTGCGGAAGCTATGCAGAAAGCTACTTTAGATGGCGTAGTTGCAATCAAAGAATCAAAAGGAAATGAGACTTATATTGAAGAAGTAAAAGGACTTCAATTTAATAAAGGCTATGCATCTCACTATTTTATGACGGATCGTGAGAAGCAGGTAGCTGAATATGAAGATGTTTGTATTTTAGTCACTGATGAGAAGATTCGCGACCAATCTAAGTTAGTTCCTATCATTGAAGATGTTTATTCCAAAGGAAAAGCATTATTGATCATCGCAGATGAGATTGAAGCTCAAGCACTTCAATTCTGTATATTTAATAAGGTACGTACAGGTCTTAAGATAGTTGCGGTTAAAGCTCCTGCTTATGGAGATCGTCGTAAGAAGATTCTTGAGGATATTTGTATTGTAACGGGAGCTACTCTAATTTCCCAGGACAATCTATTGCGTCTTCAAGATATAAATTATTCTCACTTAGGATCTGCTAAGTCCATCACTGTTACCAAAGACTCGACTACCGTTGTAGATGGAAACTCAGATAAGCAAAAACTTGAGGATCGTATTAAAGAAGTACGAGCTGAAATTGAGAATGCAATTAATTCTTACGATAAGGAAACTGCTCAAGAACGTTTAGCTAAACTCATTGGTGGTGTAGCTGTACTCTATGTAGGTGCTCACACTGAAAATGAACTTAAGGAGAAAAAGGATCGTATTGATGATGCGCTCCATGCTACGAAAGCAGCTATGCAAGAAGGTATTGTAGCTGGCGGTGGGCTTACTCTATTCAACGCTTCTAATACTTTTAAGGGGGATTCTCATGGATCTAAAATCTTGAAAGAAGCTCTTCAATCCCCTATGCGCACTATCATTGAAAATGCGGGGGATAACTATGGGGAGGTTAGAGCAAATCTTAGTAATGATGAAAAAGGATCTATGACTTATGGTTACAATGCCCTCACTAATACTTATGAAGATCTTGTTGATAATGGTATTGTAGATCCTACAATGGTTACACGAGTAGCCGTAGAGAATGCAGTGTCAGTAGCTAATCTTATCCTAATGACGAATTGTACGGTAGCTCAAAAAGATTTTCAACAATATCCTGAAATGTAAATTACTATGGCAAATCAAAAAGTTAAAGTCGATATACCTACTACTTTTAATTTAGGAGGAGTTGTGTGGACGACACGTAAGGATGAAAGTATTGATGAAGATGTAGTAGGAAGATGTAGTCATAGAGAATCTGTTATTGAGTACAGGTCAAAAATAAATCGTAGTAGTGACAAAAAACTTTCAGAATCTTCTATAAAGAATACTTTTAATCATGAATTAATTCACGCTATTTTGGGAACTATGGCAGAATGGGAGCTGCATGATAACGAAAAATTTGTGCAAAGTTTTGCTAATCTATTAACGGAGTATGAACTAAGTAAAAAATGAACCAGATACTAGAAAATTGTAATAAAGTCATGACTTCTATAGTCAAGGACTATATTGAAGATGATCGTTGGACTGTAGAAGCTATCTGGTATGAAGATGGATTTTCTACGGAACCAGATACTACATGTTTAACTTTGTATGCATATTTAGATGGTATGGACAAAAATGATGGGCATGTCTTATGGATGAGCAATGGTAATAGTTCTTTTAACATGACAGAGTTTTGTGAAGATGTCAATAAAACTGATATTGAAAAACTTGAAGCTTTATGGAAGAATTAGGGTTTATTACTATAGATCGTGCAGAAGAAATTAGGCATCAATATTTTTATTGGGAAAGTGATGATTTCTTAGAAGTTGATTTTTCTAAATACGATAATTCTGTATCAGTTGAATATTATAAAAGTAATCATAACGGCACACATAATTCTTACACATTATTTTCTGGAACTATCGTAAAAGAACTTTTAATACTATTTTTATATGAAATTATTCAAAGGCAGGACAAGATTCTCAAAATGGTGGGCTAAACCTATTGCTTTATTTGCGTGGCCAGTATCATTAGCTTCATGTATAGCTAGATTATCCGCACTAATTAATCCCATATCTTTTATGATCGTTTATGGACTTATCTTTTTCGCATTACTCTTATTCACAACTAACATAGAACATTCTCCACCAACAATATTAATGCCGTAATGAATGTAAGCAAACAAGAATTTTTATTTGAGGTTCCAGAGTTATATCCTAACACTGATGAACACATAGCATTTTGGAGGCAAGAACGTTTACGCTGTATAGAGGGTTATTGGGCATCCGGGTACTGGATGCCTGGTAAACTCTATTTTTATGTGAACTACTCCACAATTAAACTGAATAAACAACCAAAAGTAAAGTCTCTAGGTAAACCTTGGTTACGAGATATAGAATGGAATTTCTTCCGCCTCTTAGATGAAGCTAAGGGGTTTTCTGGTTTTATAGACGACCCTGATTATTCGTGTCATGAGGCTCTTACTAAGCCTTTAACTGATGATGAAATAGTTCTGGAGTATTGTACGGATCTTCAAACTGGAAAGACTATAGAAGAAAAGTTCTACAATATTTATAAGAATCAATTTTTCGAGAAGAAGGAGTATGTGTCTCCCCGAGATTATTTGAGTCAACAACATGCTTTCAATAAAGGAAGACCGCTATATAATAATCAATCTCAGAACTTAATGATGATTGGGGCGCGCGGCTTTGGAAAAGATCTACATAAAGACACGCTACTGTGGTATGAAGATAAAGAGGCACCTATTTCAGAAGTGAAAGTAGGAGATAGAATTTATAATCATTTAGGTGAATTAGTTAATGTCACTAATGTATATACTTTCAATGATCAACTACAGTACGAAATAACTCTATCAGATGGTCGTACTATAAAGTGTGGTGCAGGTCATAAGTGGCAGCTTGAAGAACGTCAAAGAGACGGATCTTACAAAACAGTAGTTAAAGAGC
>JAGQLH010000114.1 GCA_020429465.1 Candidatus Dojkabacteria bacterium
CGTTAATCTCAAAGAGGGTGGATTTGAGAACGTGATGGAGCATACAATGCAGTTAGCGCTTGTATGTTGGTATATTATCGAGGATCAGAACCTTGATTTAGATACAGAAAAGGTATTGAAATATTGTTTGGTACATGACCTTGTAGAGGTATATTCGGGAGATACAGATCCGTACCTTTCGGATAAGGAGTATAAAGAATCTCAATCTAGTCGTGAAGCGACTGCGCTTGAACGAATAGAGCGAGAATTCCCAGGGCTTGAAAAAAGTATTCTTCAGATGATCAAGGATTATGAATCCCAGATCGATCCGGAAGCTGGATTTGTTTGTGGAATTGACGGACTTGTTCCAAGTATGACGTTATTCACTGAGGAAAGTACATACTACCAGGATAATAAAATTCCTGCTCGGAAATTTGAAGATTGGAATATGGGGAAAGCAAAAAATAGTAAATTTGCTCAACAGTTATTGAAAAATCTTAAAGATTACTATCAAGAACAAAGAAACTTTTTTTACAAAGAAAACTGACTTTAGTTTAAGTGTGTTTTAAGTTATGAAAATAGGAGTACTGTGCTACATTTGTCGGGGTGATGAGGTGTTATTGCTTCATCGTAATAAGAAGGAAAAAGATGTTCATCAGGGAAAATGGATAGGTGTTGGTGGCAAGCTGGAGCCTGGTGAAAGTCCTGAGCAAACAGTAGTGAGGGAAGTAAAAGAGGAAACAGGCTTAGAAGTAAAGTCAATGCGATTTGCTGGAATGTTTACCGCACCAAAAACAGACAATGAGCATGATGATGATTGGTATGGTTTCGTATTTAGAGTGGACGAGTTCAGTGGAGAGTTGATTGAAGAGTGTCCTGAGGGTGATCTTGAATGGGTTCATAAAGATAAATTTGATGATTTACCGATGTGGGCAGGTGATAGAAATATGCTTACATGGATTCATAATGAAGGCTTTTTTTCGTATCTCGTTGCATGTGATACCACTAATACATTAACCTTAGATCGTGTTAGTTGGTATTAGCACTTGACCAGTATGACTGCTAAGTGATATTATGGGTGTGATTTAATCTGCCAATCGTAATAAATTTGTCATTTCTAGCGTAGTTGAAATTCGAATTACCTGTTTGTATAGATAATTCCGAATAGGTATTTATAGTTTAGTACTACAAATAATCAACTTCGGTCGAAATGGTACTTATGAATAATTAATATATTATTATTTGAATTATGGCAAAAATTATTGGAATTGACCTTGGTACAACGAATTCAGCTATGGCAGTTGTACAAGCAGGTTCTCCAGATGTAATTGCAAACAAAGAAGGAGCTCGAACTACACCTTCTGTTATTGCTATGTCTGTTGACGAATCTAAGGAAGTGTTAGTTGGTATTTCTGCAAAAAATCAGATGGTTACCAACCCAGAACAAACATTTTATTCTGTTAAGCGACTTATTGGACTTAGATGGGATGATCCAGATGTCCAGAAGGAAAAAGAACTTCTTCCATTTGAAATTCGAAAAAGTTCGAAAGGTGGAGTTGAGATTAAATTTGGTGATGATTGGCAAGCACCTGAGGCAATTTCTGCAAAAGTACTTGCTAAACTTAAAGCTGATGCAGAGGCATTTCTTGGTGAGACAGTTGATGCAGCTGTGATCACGGTTCCTGCATACTTCGATGACGCGCAGAGACAAGCAACAAAAAATGCAGGTAAAATCGCAGGATTTGATGTAAAAAGAATTATTAATGAGCCAACTGCAGCTGCTATTGCATATGGACTTAATGAAGGAGATGAGAAAACAATTGTTGTATACGACTTAGGTGGTGGAACATTTGATGTTTCTGTTCTTGAAGTAGGTGATGGAGTTGTAGAGGTTAAGGCTACAAATGGTGATACACATCTTGGTGGTGATGATTTCGATCAGGTTCTTATTAACTTACTGGCTGATGAATTTAAAAGGGATCAAGGAATTGATCTTAGAAAAGATAATGCTGCACTGCAACGTCTTAAAGAATCAGCAGAAAAGGCGAAAATTACGCTCTCCTCTTCTGAGAAAACAGAGATTAATCTTCCGTATATTACTGCTGATGCGAATGGTCCAAAACATCTTCAGAGAGTTCTTACTCGATCAGAATTTGAAAAAGCAGTACATGATCTCGTAAAGAAAACATTGGAGCCTGTAAAGAAGGCGATGAAAGACGCAAAGGTTGAAAAAAGTGAAATAGATGATGTTGTTTTGGTAGGTGGAATGACAAGAACACCAATTATCAAAAAAACAGTGGAAGAATTCTTTGGGAAAAAGCCACATGAAGGGGTAAATCCTGATGAAGTTGTGGCAATTGGTGCAGCGGTGCAAGGAGCGGTTCTTGCAGGTGACGAAAGTGTAAAAGATGTCACATTACTGGATGTTACTCCGCTTACTCTTGGTCTTGAAACTATGGGAGGAATAAGAACACCGCTTATTGAGAGAAATACAACAATTCCTACAGAGAAATCACAGATATTTTCTACTGCTGCTGATAATCAGCCATCAGTTGAGATTCATGTTCTCCAAGGGGAGCGTGAAATGGCATCTGATAATAAAACACTTGGTCGCTTTATTTTAGATGGTCTACCACCTGCACCACGAGGGGTTCCTCAGGTAGAGGTAACTTTTAAGTTGGATGCAAATGGTATTTTGAGTGTGACGGCAAAAGATAAAGCAACGGGTAAGGAACAGTCAATTACAATTACTGCTTCTACTCATATGGATGAAAGTGAAATAGACAAAATGGTTAAAGAGGCTGCTGAAAATGCTTCTGCTGATAAAGAGAAGAAGGAAAAAGCTGAGGTAAAAAATAATGCGGATACTCTTGTCTTTCAGGTAGAGAAGCTTGTAAGCGATATGGGAGATAAATTAGATGATAAAGATAAAGAAGAGTTAGAAAAAGATGCAAAAGAACTGAAGGATTTAATTGCGGAAGATGATTTTGATAATGAAAGCGTTAAGGAAAAAACTGAATCTCTGTCGAAAAAAATCCAAGAAAAAGGTGCTGCAATGTATGAGCAGGCTGCACAAGAGGAATCAGTTTCAGAAGAAGGAAAAGACAGTGACTCCAAGGATGAAAAAAAAGAGGAGAAAGATAGTGAAGATTCTCCAGAAGAGGGTGAGGTTGTCTAATATAAGATAAGATCTTTTGGATAAAGCACCTTTTCAGCAAAGCTGAAAAGGTGCTTTTTTATATGGTGTATAC
>JAGQLH010000115.1 GCA_020429465.1 Candidatus Dojkabacteria bacterium
AAGTGGTTCCTCCTCCAATATCTAAAAGCATAACTCCCAATTCTTTTTCAGTATTCGTAAGAACTGCTGTTGATGCTGCCCATCCACTAAATACAATATCATCAACTTTCAAACCAAGTTGTTGTACTACTTTTACTAAATTATGGAGTGCCGTAGATGTAGCAGAAATAATATGCGCATCTACTTCTAACCGTGTCCCCGTCATCCCAATTGGATCCTTAATTCCGCCCTGTGTATCCACTGAAAATTGACGTGGTATAACATGAAGAATTTCTCTTGAAGGTGGAATTGAAACTGTACGCGCACTTTCAATTGCTCGATAAATGTCATCAGATACTATCTCGTCTTGCGCGACAGCGACCACACCTCTATTGTTTGTGCTTGTAATGTGTTTCCCATTTATAGAAACGTACACAGATGAAACAGTAAGTCCTGCCATTCGCTCTGCTGCTTCTAAGGAGCTTGCGATAGAATTAATTGCTTCTTCGATATTAACTACGACGCCTTTCTTCAATCCCTTACTTGGGTACGTGGCAAAGCCAACGACTTGTGGAGCCTGATCATCCTGAATCGTCGCAATTGTAGAGCTCACTTTACTTGAACCTATATCAATGGCAGCAATAATGTTGTTAGCCATAAGTCTCTATTCCTATGTAAATAAATAATGACAGTTGTTATAGTTAAACTATTGTATCAAAAAATTTCTTCACCCTGTACTATATTTGACCTAAAAATTAGGGCTATTCATAGTATTCAACCAAAATTTTGTCTGTACTAACATCGATACTTTGTATCAATCCTGATTTTTCAGCTAATTGGGAGAGTACTGATTCTAAGTCCTCAAATTGAATAGCTGCAGACCGTTGGTCGTCTATACTTGGCGAGAAAATAATAGTTGGTCCATCAAATGTAGTTACAATCATTCGTAAATCACCATCCCATACTACTTGATCAATTGAATAATCTGTAGTAATTGGCATTCTCTTCGCTATCTCAGCGATAAATGTTATGGTGTCTTTATTAAGCATCTGACCGACTTCATATATTTCTTCTTCCCAAACATAAACCAGTGGCAACTCATACGCTACCTCTTCTTCACTCAAACCACTCTCAAGAACTGATTCAAATTTAGCACGTTTTTCGATAATTATTGTTTCTAATACAGATTTCTTCTGCTCGATATCATACTCTTCAAATATAAAATCTTCAAGTTCATCTTCTGGTAAATCACTTACTACACGATCCTCAACATACTCTCCCTCAGTACTTCCAAAGCCACGAGCAACTTGATATTCATACTCCTCAAAATTATATCTATTCGCATCCTCTCGGACTACAGATTCGAGTATTTCCCCTTCTTTATCCACAATATACTCACCATTAAAATTTCTATATAGTAGCAATGGAATTTTTTCTTCCACATGAACAAAAAGTGTATCGGGGAAACGTTTCTCTGCTCTCACACTTTGTATTTCGATAAATCCTGATTGTAGAGCATCCCCAATTTCAGCTGGTTTTATAGCAAAAACACTCACCCCTTTATACTTATCGAGAACTACATATAGATCCTGTGATTTGATTTGATTATTTCCCTCTATTACTATTGTTTGAATTACCCAATCATCTTTGTAGAAATAAAAGGCTATTACACTTCCAACAAGAATAAAAGTACCTACAACAATCCAAAATACTCGTGAAGCAAATATAGAACTAATAGCTCGCTTATTTTCTCGTTTTGCGCGTTTTGGGTTATGACTTTTATTGTTATCAGCGGAAGAAGGCTTCCATATAACTCGTTCCATTGTTCTATTACTATAGCAAATT
The DNA here is from genome assembly GCA_020429465.1 of Candidatus Dojkabacteria bacterium. Lineage (GTDB taxonomy): Bacteria > Patescibacteriota > Dojkabacteria > B142 > WJKM01 > JAGQLH01. The sequence continues at coordinate 1,825 of JAGQLH010000115.1, forward strand.
GCGAATATATTTTAACTATGCACCTCATATTAAAAATCACATTACATCCTAATGTATCTCACATTGCCCAAAACCACTGAATAGTGCTATAATTGTTGATCCCGAAAGGGACTAGTACTTTTTCAATGGATAAGGAACGCCAAACCTTTTCTGTTGATTTAGATAATTTATTATAGAAAAACAAATGGCAATCTCAACAGACGCGAAGAAGAAGATTATTGAAGAATACAAAACTTCAGAGCATGATACTGGATCTCCTCAGGTTCAGATCGCTATCTTGACTCATCGTATTAATGATTTAGCAGAGCATCTTAAAACTCATAAAAAGGATAATCACTCACGACGTGGATTACTTGGAATGGTAGGTCTTCGACGAAGGCTATTCGCATATATGGAGGAAACTGAAGGTGCCGATACTGTAAAAAAACTCAAAAAACAACTTGGGCTGAAATAAGCAAACACTTTAGAAATTTTAAAAACCCCGCTATACAGCGGGGTTTTTTGTTATCGATTTAAATCACGCCTATTCCAGTATTATAATAATTTCTTTTTTAAAATCTCTTCCGCTACATTAGGATTAGCCTTTCCCTTAGAAAGCCTCATTACTTGCCCAACAAGAAACTTAATGGCATTAGGATTTTTAGAAATGTCTTTCACTACTTTTTGATTTTCTGCGATTGCCTGATCTGCAAATAACTCAATTTCAGACTCATCAGTTACCACTTCTAAATTGCCCTCTTTAATAATAGACTCAACCGACTTCCCACTCTCAAAACATTCAGCAAGAACCTGTTTGGCGATTGTACCAGTAATGCGCTTTCCTTCTAGTGCCGCAACTATTTCTACAATATCTGTTGGTTTCACCTTTAGATCAGCAAACCGTACGTTATCTTGATTCATTAATCCACGAAGATCCCCAATTATCCATTTTGCAATTTCCTTACTCATAGTAGATTTAGAAGTTACGTTCACACATGCTTCAAAAAAATCTGCTCGTCGACCGTATCCACTCACCAATACCTCAGCAGAATCTGGCTCTAAATTGTATTCAGCTATATAGCGATCTTTTCGCTCTTGGGGTAATTCAATAAGTCGCTTATCAATTTCTGCAAGCCACTCTTTTGTAATATGTATAGGTGGAATGTCTGGCTCTGGGAAATATCTATAATCTTCAGAATCTTCCTTAACTCGTTGACTTTTAGTTTCCCCAGACATCCCTCGAAGTCCTCGAGTTTCCTGAATAGGGGTTTTTCCTTCATCTAGAATTTTTGTTTGTCTATCAATTTCTGACTGAATCACTTTCTTAAGTACGGAAATTGATCCAATATTCTTAACCTCCACCTTATAATTTGGAAGTCCTTTTTCTCCATCCTTTTTAAGTGAGATATTGAGCTCATAGCGCATTT
>JAGQLH010000116.1 GCA_020429465.1 Candidatus Dojkabacteria bacterium
TTGTTAAGATGATCGGCTACTGGCTTTAAAGAGAACTTTGGATCCCTTCCTTCGGGCCGTCCAAGTTTAGCAATACAAACAAGTTTGTTTCCACGTTCAAGAAGATAATTTATAGTTGCTATATTTGCTCTGATTCGGAAATCGTCAAGAATCTTTCCATCTTTAATAGGCACATCACAATCAAGACGTATAATTACTCGTTTTTGTTCAATAGAATGTTGTGAAAGATAGTGTATGTTTTTCATAATGTCATTCCTGCGAAGGCAGGAATCTTCTTAATAAAAAAATGTTATAAGTTTTCTCAAATTATCAGGTATAGATTACAATGGTCTAGTGTAATTACGAAATAAACAAGGGAGTTTCCTGTCTTCGCAGGAATAATATAGAGAGTTAAACCCCCAATTTTGTCACCAAATCAACCAACCTTGTCGAGTAACCCCATTCATTGTCATACCAGGCAAATATTTTTACTAACCTTCCTGCAATTACTTTTGTATAGTTAGCATCAAAGATTGTGGAATAGGGTAGTCCAATGATGTCAGTAGATACAATAGAATCGGTTTCATATTTTAAAATTCCTTTGAGTTCGTTTTCAGCCTTGCTTTTAAATAAATCATTAACCTCATCTGCAGTTGTATCTTGGCTAATATTTGCACTTATATCAACAAATGAACCAGCTGGAAGTGGTACTCGTAATGCCATTGCATCAATTTTGCCATGTAGCTCAGGGATTACCTTTGCCACTGCCTCCGATGCACCTGAAGAAGTTGGAACAAGTGAAAGTCCTGCTGCTCGTGAGCGTGTAAAGTCCTTTCCTGCATCATCAAGCAATGGTTGAGTTGATGTATATGCATGTGCAGTTGTTAAAAATCCAGACTCAATCCCAAATGCATCATGCAATGTTTTAAATAAGGGAGCTCCACAATTTGTAGTACATGAGGCATTCGAAATAACTTCTCCATCTGGAATAGATTCACTCGCACCAAGTACCACAGTCGGAATCTGATCATCTTTTTCTGGAGCAGTAAGGACAACTTTCTTCACACTTCCACCTAAATGTTGGCTGAGTTCTTCCTTTGTTTTAAATGCGCCTGTAGCATCTACTACGACATCAACTCCATGTGCGTTCCAATCAATACGTGAAGGATCAGCCTCTTTACTTGCGATTATTTGTTTTCCATCAATGTAAATATGCGCATCATCAAATGTAATCTCCTTCTCAAAAGTTCTATAGACAGAGTCATACTGAAGTAAATATCTGAGCATTTCGGGATCGGTTTTTCTTGTATTGATCATGACAACATCACATTCATCTCGTAATGCTGCAATACGAGTAAACGCTCTTCCAATTCTTCCAAACCCATTAATTCCAACCCTAAGTCGTGACATAGTATAGTTATTCTAATAAGTAGCAAAGTATAATCATCTCTTGGAAAAAGAGATGGGAACTGTCTCATGAAGCTTAGTAGGCGTGATTAAAAGCGTTCGTTTCCCAGCTGAGTAAGCACGACCTCCAGCTTCCTCAACTATCTTAGCAATAGGATTGATTTCATACAATAGCCGTAATTTACCCTCGGGATGTGATTTTGTACGTGGGTAAAAATGAACTCCCCCCTTTAGAAGTACTCGATGGATATCAGAAACCAGAGCGCCAGAATACCTAAGTGATTTGCCTTCTGCTTTTAGCTGTGCGAGTAGAGCTAGTGATTTATCATCAAAATCAGCAGATTTACTTTCGTTTACTGAGTAGTATCGACCATCTTCAGGAATAAGAATATTTGTACGTGTAAGTAAAAACTCACCTTTGTCCAGAATGAAGCTAGCAACCCCATTTCCCAATGTTAAAACTAACTCACATGCACTACTGTAAAGTACATATCCAGCTACATCTAAACGTTCACCAGGTATCAAATATTCCGTACCAGATTTCGCTATCCCAAAGATCGTTCCTGTGGTCCAATTAATATCAATATTTGAAGATCCATCCAATGGATCAGTGTAAATATTATATTCGCCAGCTTCATGAAGGATATCAGCATCAGGTAATTCTTCTGAAACAAGGGCATGCACTTCTTGAATCGACTCTAGCGACTTTCTTATCTGATCATTGGCTAAAACATCTAATTTTTGTTGAATGTCACCAGAAGTATTTATATTTTGTGTTGCTCCATGGATAGAATCTAATGGAGCAGTCCTTAATTGCTCAGCTATTTCTTTACATACCTCTGTTAGTGACACAATAATTTGTGTCAGGGAAGTATCTTTTGTGTGTGATTGTAAAAATTGTTTGAGGGTTGTTTTTGTCATTAATTCTCACGTTTCAATTAAAATGGACTTCTTATGTTCTAAGCTTGATATAATACTACTAATCGCCAATTGATTAACCGTTAAACCAGACATAATTTCTATTCGATTTAAAACTAACATACTTTCGTATACTATACAAAATTGAGCCTAAATTATGAGTTAGTTAAAATAAATTATTTTTTACAGAGGTGAATGTAGTCAATTTCCTCCGCTGTCGCTCTGAAAATGATTTAATAAAGAAATAATGTTTATATACGACAAACCAATTGAAACTAAAAGGGATGATTTTTTAGGAAGAAAAAGATTTTCTCAACATCTTGGGAAGGCCCTTTTGAATTGGCAAGAAAAAGAAAGCTTAATAATTGGAATATATGGCGAGTGGGGATCAGGAAAATCTTCAGTCATCAACTTAGCTGAGGAGTATATTGAAGAGATCGAGACTAGTAATAAACCGACAATTATTGAATTTAATCCCTGGAATTTTTCTGAGGAAAAAAATCTAAGTGTTCATTTCTTTAATGAAATAGCAAAAGAGCTTGAAATAAAAAATGATTCCTCAAAAGATAGGAAAATTGCAGAAAAACTTAAACTTTATGCCCAACTGCTTAGTTTAACTCCAAAAAGAGAGATATTAAACACATTATCATCAAAGATATTGCTTGGCTTAGGCGTAATTGGTATATCCTCAAGCCAAGTAATTCAATGGCTAGAGATGCCAAATAGTTGGGTCAAGTATTTGGCATCTGGAATAGGATTAACTTTGTTCGTACTTGGGTTGTTC
>JAGQLH010000117.1 GCA_020429465.1 Candidatus Dojkabacteria bacterium
GGTTTCTAGAAATAAATTAATCAGTTTTATATCGTATTTTACTTCAATATTTTTAAAAATCATTTTATTAATACTGTTGATCTAGCTTGTAATATTATCTAATTGTACTTTAGAAATTATTTTTATACCAATAATTCACCACAATTTAATGCATTTGACATGAACTCAAAATCAACGATCCCGAAAAGTTTTTGTAGTTCTTGATATACAAGCACGAGCGGGTTCGATGTCGTTCGGTGAGGGGTCACTTAAAAAATCTGACTATGTCGGATTTTTTTTATTCTAACGATTGGAATCTCATCCAAGGATTCTCTACCTATCGGCAGACAGGGATTCCCGCCTGCCCGACGTGGCGTGGTAGGGTCACCAAGTGATAAATTTTTCTCAAAATTTAAACTTGGTAGACAAAATTGAAATTGATTAGTTTCCTGATTTATCACCATAAAAACTGAATCTATCAAAAGGTTGATTCTTATTGGACTTAAATTAGGGCCAATAGTCTGATAAAAAAATCCCTTCTATTTATCTTAGGTTTATTAAGGGTTGGGTAGGGTCACCAATTTTCCTTGTAACTATATCAATCACCTCTTACTTAATTTTTTCTTTTATGTAATTAACGGTAAAATCAGATAGAATTATTACAAGTACAACTATATGAATAACGGGATTTACGACAATAGCAAATACCATACCAATATAAAGTTAATTGGGGATGAAGATGGACATAAGGTTTCTAATTACCAAACAGTAGCTGAGCACGTAGCAGATAAAATCCATAGAGTTACAGGTCCTACACCAGTATTAGAGTTATGCTGTGGAATAGGTGCTACTACCTTCATTCTTGCACGTAAATTCCCTGAAGTTATTGCCGTGGATAGTAGTCATAAGCGGATAGAATGTGCACAAAAAAATATGCAGGCACTCGACGTACACAATGTAACATTCTTTGAAGGGGACATATTCGCAAAGGAGTTACGCACTATAACTAATCAATTAACCACTCACCCTGTTGTCTACACAGACGTTGAGTGGACGATAAGTGGGGTATACGGACAAGATCATGCTGTTAATGTATCAGATACCAATCCTAGTACAACTAAGCTTTACCACTACGTAAAAAAACATTTTTCTAAAACTATTTGTATGCGATTACCAAAATCAATAGATGATACCCAACTAAGAGAATTGGGAAGATGTGAGATAGAATATGTATACAAGAATGAGAAACTTTCCTTTAAAAATGTCTATTTTGGTGATTTAGCTGAGCAAGATGAAAGTGCCTTCACATTTTCATAACCAAAGTTTATTCGTTATACTGTTTCTACTATGAAATTATTCCTTCTTTCAAGCTTACAAACCACCGGAGCAACTATTGCAGAAAAGTTACGGTTGGATGGTCTAAGCGGAAGAGTACTATTTCTAACAACAGCTTCCGAGGGAGAGGAAGGTGATATCAGTTGGCTCAATGAAGATAGACAGCCTCTGGTGGATGCCGGGCTTGATGTCGTTGATTACACCATAACAAATAAATCAGAAGAGGAGATCAGATCAGTACTCTCAGAAATAGGAGCTATCTGCGTAGCAGGGGGGAATACCTACTACTTACTTGATCAATCAAGGAAAACTGGTTTTGATAAGATTATTGCTGAATTTGTAAACAAAGGATTACCATACATTGGTTCAAGTGCAGGAGCACTTATAGCAGGACCAACCATTCAAACCACATTAGACGATTCACGTGTGACCCCTGACTTGGAAGATTATACAGGCTTTAACCTCTGCTCGTTATCTGTTCGTCCGCATTGGGGCAGTGAATATTTTGCAGAACGATACAAAGAAGAATATCTCCGACTCTACAATCTTAAACTACCAATGATCCTTTTGTCAGATAATGACTATGTTGAAGTAGATGAGAATGGATTCAAAATTTTCAGTACGTAATCATACTGACAAAATTAAAGCCCCTCTTCAATAATAGTTTCTTGTGTTACCTCATTTGTAAGTTTCATTTCTGCTGTTAGTTTTTTGTTTTTCCAAGTCCCTTTTGCAAACCAAACAATTGCTACCAGAGCAACAACAACATCAGAAACAGGATGCGCAATCCAAATACCAATTTCACCAAGACTGGTATGATTTGAAAGAATGTAAGCGAGTGGGAATCGTAAAATCCACATGGCTACAAGCGATAGAACCATAGAAATTGTTGTGTTTCCAGACCCTCTAAACCCACCATTTATTGCCATTTGTGCTCCCATAAACCCAAAGGTAAGTGCCATAATTCTGATAAATAATGCACTTGATTGAATAGTTTCTAATTCACCCGGAATAAATACCCCTGCAATGTGCTGGGCAAAAAGGAATATAATTATTCCAATAGCAGTAAGGACACCAAATCCAATTAGTGAGCTAAATTTGACGATCTTTTCAGCACGGTCAATTTTTCCAGCACCAATATTTTGCCCAACGAGGGTTGATGTTGCTATAGATAGTCCTAATGCAGGAATAATAATAAAGCTAAGAATTCTACTTCCAATACCATAGGTAGCTATCGTTCCAGTCCCAAAGCTCGATACAAGAAGTACCATAACGGTCATTCCTAAAGCCCTTGTAGATTGTTCAATAGAAGCAGGAAATCCTAATCGCAACATTTTTTTTATAAGCGGGAAATCTGGCTTAAGATCTCGAAGATCTAATTTTATTTCATACTTTCCAGAAATAAGTAATGATATACCAATAATCGTAGCTAAACCTTGCGTTGCAATAGTTGCGACTGCAGCACCAGCAACACCAAATGCAGGTACAAATCCGTATCCAAAAATAAATAGTGGATCAAGAAACAGATTTAATAAAACAGTCCCAAGTACTATAAAAACTGGTATTTTTACATTTCCAACTCCCCTCATTAATGATTCAAAAACAATGTACGTAAAGACAAATACTATACCTATAAAGGAAACTTTCATGTAGAGCACAGCGTTGGAATATACTTCTGCTTCTGCACCCATC
>JAGQLH010000118.1 GCA_020429465.1 Candidatus Dojkabacteria bacterium
CTGTGACCTCTATACTATTTTGAGAAAACCCATTCATAAGCACCATTCCCGCTAGACTCGTTGCCAATAGTAATCCCCCGCTAATAATTGAAACAATAGTATTTATCAATGTTGAAAGGATTCTATTTAATTGTGGGAGTTCTTTTATTTCTGCAGACATAAAATTCTTATGATTTTGATTGAACGTGCTTTGTTATAAGGATTATGCTTCCAATGAATAGTACAACTCCTAATGCTGCAAATATATACCAGAATTTAAGCAATAGTACTCCTGTTAGGACTAAGAATGCTGAAAATACAGCAGAGATGAAAAATGCAGCTACCTTAGCCACTTTTCCAGCAACTGGAATTAGCTCTACAAACTCAAGTATTGGTGCTAATATTGCACCGAATCCAATTGTGAGAAGTAGCCAAGCAAAAAATCTCATTGCAAGACGTGCTGTTGCTTCCTGGTTTTCTAATTTAGTGACGAGTTCATCATTCGAAAGATTTGAAACTATAAGTGTTTCTCCGTCAGCAATTGTTCCATTTGTTAATTCACCCACTACAATTAACTGATCAGTAGATTCAGGGATATACTCTATCTTTAAACGGGTAGCACCAACTTGATCAGAGACTTGTTGTCCGAAGTTTTCAACTATGCCTGCATTTGGAATGTGCACATCAGGTACTTCTGTACTTGAGGTTTCTAGTACTGTTTTGGCACCTTCTGGTAAAACGGTGATAGTGCCAATTTGAAAGTCAGCCCAGTTTGCAGAACGATCTTTTTCAATCCATCGTTCATTGTATTCAATTGTTTCAACTGTTTCTTGTACTTCTTGCCCATTTTCTATAACTGTACGTGTTTCTGTACTCGTCTCCTCAACAATTTCGTATCGTTCCCAAGTAAGAACTTCGTAGAGTGATGGAGTTGTAGTGCGACTTTCTCCTGGTGCTCCACAATCTTGTACCTTACATAATTGATATGTAGTAGAAACTGGCTCATTTATTGTTGGCTGACCCTGAATTTTAACAATTCCATCTTGTGCTTCTTCAGGAGATTGTAGGGGTAATCCAGCTACTATTTTTGAATATTCTTTTACGGAAGTTACAGATGTAACTATAAGGATAAACCCTATGATAAGGGCCCCAAAACCACACCCAACACCAGCAAATGCATTTTTTATATCTCTAAATTTACGTGCTACTGGATGAGCACTCCCCACGACTTTTCTAGAAATAACTTTTTGTTGTGCCATTTTTACTCTGTTTAAATATAGATTTCATTAGTTATACTCTACTCTATTAAAATTTTGAATGCAATGGTTTAGACATGCATACTTTGAATTTGTCATAGCATTACAGAGTAATTTTGCACTATAATTACCTCAGATTTTGTCGATTTTACGACACTTTTACACACTTAATTCGTTATCACTACTGAAAGGATATACGTGACTCATAATAAACTCTCAAAAAAAGAAGAGAAACGTATAGTAGAAGAAGCTATCCATAGCCCAGAAGCATTTGGTAAGCTCTACGATTATTACTTTGATCAGATATACACATTCGTTGTGTATCGAGTGAGTAGTCATGAGCTTGCAGAGGATATAACTTCTCACGTTTTTGAGAAAGCTCTTAAAAAAATTGATTCATTTGAGTGGCAAGGATATAGCTTTAGTGCATGGTTGTATACCATAGCTCGTAATGCTGTAATTGATTCATATAAGAAGAAGAAACGAGGTAGGATCGACTTCGAAATGAATTTTAATTTGGTAGACGAGGAACAAGAAGATCCCGAAGATCAAACAACTCGTGAATTAGATTCCGAACGTTTGATGAAAGCATTGGGGAATTTATCAGAAGACCAGCAAGAAATTGTCTTATTACGATACATCCAAGGATTTTCGATTAAAGAGACTATGCGTATTACTGGGAAAACAAATGATTCAATAAAATCACTTTCAAAACGGGCTCTTGCCCAGCTTAAAAAACTGTTAGATACATGAGTTTAGAAAAACAACTTGAACAATTAAAAAACGTAACTATTAAACCAGAGAATCCTTCATTTAAAGGTAATCTCAGGAAGCGCCTCATTAATGAACATATGACTATGTTCGACACAAAGCCTTCTCAAGATTCTATGAAAGATAGTAGGACATGGTTTGATAGAGTATTACTTCCGCTAAAAATGCAGTCAGCATTTAATCTTGCTGTGCTTTTTATCAGTTCATTTTTGCTTGTAAGCGTAAGTGCAGCTTATATTACAGGTCCTGATGATCTATCCACCAGAATTGTAAATACGCTTACTAATAAAGAATCAATCCGAATATTCTCAAATATAGAAGGAGCAACTGTTTATATTAACGGTCAATCAAAAGGTATAACACCAGTTACAGTCGGGTTATCTGAAGGAAACTACTCGCTTCGTTTAGAAAAATCCGGATACGGAATATACTCAGATACTTTAAGAATTAGTAAAGAAGGTGAGCATGAGGTATTTGCTCAGTTACTCAAACATGCAAGTGAGAATGACACATATGCAGGTTGGCTTAATTATAATAATGAAGAGTTGGATTTTGCATTCAACTATCCACCAGATTGGCAAATTCAAGAAAAGTTGACTTCTGAATCAGATAGGATTGATAACCTTACAGTAATGGTTTCAGATGGAGAGCATGGGGTTACCTTCACCTTTAATTCTACGGAGGATTTTGAGCTCGATACCAGGGCTGATGTTGCAAGTTATAAACGGGATCTTGAATTCAATTCATTCAAACAAAGTCGATTTATCCAGTTCGAATCAGATGGTAATTTTATAACAGCTGGGATGACTATTGATACTGATGATTCAGTTCCATTTAGCATTGCTTACCGTATGCAGGGAACTGAGCAAGAGGTGTTGTCTTCTTCAATTCTAAAAACATTAGACAATATTAGTTCAAGTCTTGTTATTGGTGAATATGATCCAAGTCAAGTGATTGCTTCTAGTGCTGAAGATGAGAATGAGAATATAAAAGTTGA
>JAGQLH010000119.1 GCA_020429465.1 Candidatus Dojkabacteria bacterium
TTAGACGACCACGCATTAGCCTTAGAAATGGTCTAATTGGGATTTTTGTGGTTGGATTTTATATAATATGGAATCTTATTGGGGTATACCAATTTTCCATATCCCTTCCAATCACAGCATTTGCCTATTTTTCACTTATACCTCTATGGGTCGCATGTGGTGTACTTGTCACCATGCCTTTTGCATTCATCTCTCGAAAACGAAAACTTTACAAAGCAGAAAAGAAATTACAACAACTACACTCACTGAAAACCATAGGTATTACTGGTAGCTATGGGAAAACCACTACAAAAGAAATGCTTACATTACTTCTTTCAGAAAAATTTACTGTAGTTCCAACCCCAGGGAACTACAATACTGATATAGGGATTGCACAAACAATCTTATCAGATGTGACCTCATCAACTGACATATTTATTGCGGAAATGGGAGCATACAAAAAAGGAGAAATTAAGAAAGCTGCACAATTAGTTCCTTTAGATTATGCAATAGTTACCAACGTTGGAAAATCACACATAGACATTTTTGGATCGATCGAAGAAATTGCTCGGGCTAAATCTGAAATCCTTGATGGTTTGAAAGATGACGGAGTAGGAATACTCAATTACGATAATGAATACACAAAGGCGATGGGAGTGAATCTCTCGAATACACTTACGTACTTTTCAATAGTTGATCATAATCATAATACAAAACACCCATTATTACTCATTGAGGACATTTCTTGGGATGATGTGACTGTGAAATTCACGGCTCGGTTCAACTCAGAAAAACGAGTTATAATGACACGAATTGTAGGACCACACAACCTTACGAATCTCGCTGCTGCCATGTCATGCGCTTTATCATTAGGTATATCGCTCCCCGAGATTCAATCAATAGTAAAAGGAAAAATTTTCACCTCTTCCCACTTTAAACTCCATAAACGAAAAAATAATGTAACGATCATAAATGATAGCTATAACTCAAACCCTGATGGATTTACAGCAGCATTAGACTTTCTCAAGTCCCACAAAAAAACGTCAACCTACGTTGTAACAAAAGGTATTCCTGAAGTAAGCAAACAAATCACAACTATATACAACTCACTTGTCCCACACATAGTCAATACCGCAGATGGAGTAATTACGAGTGACCCAATCCTCTATCGAGCGCTTAAAGATTTCTCTCCGGATTATAATGTGACACTAGCAAAAACAAATGAGCAAATTAACATTGCACTTGAAACCCTACCGAGAAAAAATATGTGCATACTTCTCGAAGGGAGACTCCACCCCGATACTATGACTAAAATTCTACATGAACTCTTTTAACCATGAATATTGATATTATTACATTATTCCCAGGAATGTATGATGGATTTCTCTCTGAAAGTATCATCAAAAAAGCTCTTGATAAAAAACTTTTCACTATTACACTGCATAATTTGCGAGATTGGGGAACTGGATCTTATAAGCAAGTCGATGATACTCCATTTGGCGGTGGTGCTGGAATGGTTTTAATGGCAGAACCTATTCAAGCATGCCTCGATGAGCTTCGAACGAATGAATCGTATGTAATTGCCCTTACTGCAAAAGGTACTCAATTCACACAATCAAAAGCAAAAATATTTTCAAAGAAGCAACACATTATACTTTTGGCCGGACACTATGAGGGATTTGATCAACGAGTACTTGATTTTATGGTTGACGAATCAATTTCTATTGGGAATTATGTTCTTACCGGTGGAGAGTTACCATCTATGGTAGTAAGCGATGCAATTGTAAGATTACTGCCTGGTGTACTTGGAAATGAAAATTCACCTATAACGGACTCTTTCTATACGGATGACACTACTCGACAGCATCCCCAATATACCCGTCCTTCCCTGCTCGAACTTACTGATGGAAGAGAAATATCCGTACCAGATGTTTTACTCAGTGGACATCATCAAAATATTGAACGCTGGAGATTAGAAAACACAAAAGAGTAGTTACCCCCTATGCGTGCGGCTTACATCCTCGAATCGCTAACTGTTCCATAATTGTGGTATGAATTTCTTGAATCGAAGGCTTTGCATCAATATCAAGTAAAATTCCCCGCTGTTTATACAAAGCAACAATTGGAGCGATTGTCTCATTATATGATCGTAATCTTCCTCGAATAGCCGATTCGGACATATCAGGTCTGATTTCCTCGCCTTCTTTCTGTTTAACCATCCGATTAATAACTTCTTCATCATCCAGTATGAACCGGACAACAACAGAAAGTGTTTTTCCTTCCTCATGGAGTAATTCATCCAATAATCCAACTTGATTTTCAGTTCTTGGAAATCCATTAAGTAAAAATCCTTTTTCACAATCAGGCTCAGATAGTCGTTCTCGTAGTAACTCTACTGCCAAATCATCAGGTAACCACTTCCCCTTGGAAATGTACTCATTAATTTGATTACCTAATGGGGTCCCAGCAGAGATTTCATCTCGCATAATTTGACCAGTTGAAATATTTGGAATATTGTACTTATTTACAAGTAACTGAGCTTGAGTATCTTTCCCTGATCCTGAGGGGCCAATTATCACGATTATCATGATACTTGTATATAAAAATTAGTTAAACCAACTTACAAAGAGAGCTATAAAACTTACAACAGTAAGTACAAGCATCACATTGTAGAGAATTATAACGGATTTTTCTACGAATCCATCATCTTTGAACGAGTTTTCAGTTTCAAAAAGATATCCTAATACCAATCCACCTATTACACCACCCAAATGCCCCCAAAAACTAATTCCAGGTAATAGACTTATTACAACCCATATCACAATATTTTTTGACATCGCACTCATATCAATTGGTAGCCCAGGTGAATATCTATTTTTCCTCATCGAATTCCCGAATAGCACTCCTATCATACCAAAAATCGCGGTAGATGCCCCGTATGATAATGCTCCTGGGTA
>JAGQLH010000011.1 GCA_020429465.1 Candidatus Dojkabacteria bacterium
TGGTGAGGTAATGTCATCAACAATTTTTATTTTCTTAGCAAGTCCTTTTACAAAATGCGTTTTACCTGCACCCAATTCGCCTTTTAATAGAAGTACCAATGGGCGTTTTAACGGAATATCAATATACTTAAGCATTACCATTGTCCCAAAATCACTTGTCTCTCCTGGAGAGTAAGTCTCTGCTTGGAGTATAAGATCTTTCTCTGACGTTGCGTCTTGAAATTTCTTCGCGCCTTCTCTGAGTACATTCAAATTATTGAGGGTTGTATCAACAACGGTTGAGCTTTTTCTTTTTGGTAAATCCCCTGCATCAATTGCAAGATCAATCATTTCTCTCTTTTTGTCGGATAGATCATTTAGAAGTGCATCTATGCTATATGGTTTTTTCCCAAAGGAGGGATTTGCAGAAGTTGCGGTGATCGGTTTTCCATAAGAGGAGAGTAAATCAAGTACTAATTGATAATCTGGGATTCTAATCCCTAGTGTCCCATACTCAGATTCTACTCCCTGTGCAACTTGTTGCAATCCTTTTGAAACCACGGTTATAGGTCCTGGTAGATAGTTTGTATAGAGGTTTTTAGCAATATCATTTATAACTACGTATTGAGAGGCCATTTCTTCACCAGTAACAGCAATTGACAGTGGTTTGCCTTCTCTTCGGCCTTTGTAGTGAAATAGTTTTCTTACAGCTTCTGGATTTGTGGCATCTACACCAAGACCGTAACAAGTTTCGGTAGGAAATACGATGATTCCACCGGATTTAAGAACTTTGCAAGCTTCAGTGATTATTTCTTTGTGATTATTTGTGCTTAGTTTGAGACGTTTCATGACATCGTATTATACAATAGGTATAATCACAATAACGTTAAAATTTGATAGATATTTAATTAAGATACAAATTATGAAAAGGATACTTCCTGCAGTTTTATCGGATACATTAGAAGATTATGGAAAAGCAATAGAATTATTTGAGTCATTCAAAGGCAATGATGTAATTCATATTGATATTATGGATGGGGAATTTGTTAAAACAAAATCTGCTGACCTAAAGGAAGTTTTAAAGCTTCCAACTCGATTGAAGCGACAAGTACATTTGATGGTTCAAGAACCACAGGATCTTATTTCGCTCTGCATCGATCATGCTGTTGAAGAAGTAGCTATTCACTATCAAGCGCAATTGGATTCTTATGACACCATTTTAAATGAAACACAGACAAAATTTTTCTTGGCAATTAATCCAGAAGTAACACCCAGTGATATTGAAGATGAACTAATGAATTTTGATGGCGTACTTATAATGACTGTGAATCCTGGCTTGCAAGGGCAAGGGTTTTTATCAGATAATCTTTTGAAAATTACTGAACTACGGCAATTAGGATTTGAAGGGACGATTATAGTGGATGGTAGTGTGAATATTGATACCATAGAAGAGGTTTGTAATTATGATGTGCGTGATTATGTGGTAGGGTCTGGGATTATAAAGCAAAATGACCCTGCAGAGGCATATCGAAAGTTATCTTTGAAATTAGAACTATAAAAATTTTAAATTATTATAAATTATGTAATGCTTAAAGTAATCGGACACACCCCACCAGATACAGACACAGTTTGTTCTCCAATAGTATATGCGTGGTATCTTTCAAATCGTAGAGGTACACCTGCGCAAGCATTTAGGTCTGGTGATTTGAATAAAGAGACACAATTTGTTCTTGATTACTTTGGTGTAGAGGTACCGGATAACCTTGAAAGCTTTTCGGCTGATGATGAGGTGGTAATTATAGATACAAATAATCCAGATGAATTAATTACTGGATATGATGTTGCTACTATTGTTGAGTTGATTGATCACCACAAGCTTACTGGAGGTCTTTCTACTTCTTCACCAATTAGGATTACTATACGACCAACAGGATGTTCAGCAAGTATTATCTGGGAAATAATTAAAGGTGAGGGAAATCAGGATATTCCTATGGAAATGGCTGGATTACTTCTGGCTTGTATTCTGTCAGACACCTTGAAATTTAGTAGTCCAACAAGCACCGAAAAAGACCGTGATTATGCAGATGAATTAGCACTCTTGGCTGAGGTGGATATTGATGAATTTGCGGAGAAATTATTTGATGCAAAATCAAATCTGGACGGATTTACATCGGAAGAGATTGTAAAAATGGATAGTAAAGTATATGAAATGGGTGGAGATAAAATCAGATTTTCGGTAATGGAGACTACGAAGCCACAAATCCTTCTTGCTATGGAATCCGATCTAAAGGAAACCATGAACGCTATAAAGAGTGAGGACTCACTTGGGGGGTTGTACTTTTTTGTTGTTGATATTCTTGAGAATGCATCTACGCTTATTGTCACTTCGGATAAAGAGCGTGAGGTAGCAGAAAAAGCTTTTGGGGAATCTTTTGATGAAAATGGAAGAATGTATCTCCCAGGAGTAGTTTCTCGAAAGAAACAAATGATTCCAATGATTGAGGGGGTTCTATAGTATAATAACCCATAATACAATCCTATACGAGTCTTGGAAACTGATCAACCTGTAGAAGGGGCTAGCCTTTTTTGGCACAATATAGAAAAATAATACAGGAATATTTTGTACGGAATCCGGTACTTATGATGTATGTTGTGTTTGGTGATGATTACTACCACTTCTTTTCTCAATCGAATGTCTTTGGTGGATAATCAGAGAGAGAACTAGGTCCAATAATTGAGAAATACACACAAATGCGTCAGGATTACGAAACTTTAGATGAATTTTTTAATCATGAGTGAGGAAGGGTGGTTTTTTAAATGGTTGAGCCATGTAGATTCTAAAATAGGTCTATTCAACGACAATTGTCCTTAGGTAGTTCCTGAGGGTGGGAGGTCATATCTAGTATATTTACGTAAGTTTCTAACATATCATTTTGGAGATATCTTTCTGACACTGGCTGAGCCAAATTATATTCGTGTTGAAGAACTTGGTGACCCAGATTTAATATCAGAAATTACAAATGATGAACGAGTAGTTTGTTCCGAATGTCCTTTCAATAGAGCTAATGTGGATGATAATGATGCTATTCCATTTAAGTGTTCACCAATTCATAATGGAGCTGGTCATATTTCTGTAGTGGTCGGATTGTAGCGAAATACTATCAATTACCCAATAACCTGACCCTCTTCTGTATCCTTAACTTCAATACCAAACTCTTCTTTAAGCTGATCTCTTAGGGTATCAGAAAGATCCCAGTTTTTATTTTTACGTGCATCTAGACGCTTATCAAGTAGTTTAAGTGCCTCTTTAGGTAAAAGTGCTGGACTTCTAGGTGTTGTTTCACTTAGTTTAAGACCGAGTACTTCATCAAATTTAAGGATAGTTGCTAATTTTGTAGCATCATCTAGATCTGATTTTAATAGTTCCCAACTTACTGCCAGTGCTTCGGGGATATTGAAATCATCTTCAATTGCTGAAATGAATTTTTGATTTGTTGTCTGATCAATTTCTCCTGGTTTTTCGTTATTAAGTTCTCTTACTCGTGAAGTTAGTCGCTCTAGAGAGATTTTAGCAGCTTCTAATGCTTCCCATGTAAAGTTTTGTTTTGATCTATAGTGAGAGTTGAGGAAGAAATAGCGAAGTACAAGTGGTTCGAATCCTTTGTCTGTAATATCAGAGAGCGAATAACTTGTTCCAGAAGATTTTGCCATTTTTGCTCCATCTACTGTCAGATGTTCGTTGTGTATCCAGTAATTCACAAATGTCTTACCCGTTGCAGATTCACTTTGTGCTATTTCGTTGGTATGGTGTACTGGTATGTGTTCAATCCCCCCCATATGAATATCGAGTGTGTCTCCAAGTAATGCACGAGACATCGCACTACATTCAATATGCCACCCTGGGAATCCTTCTCCATCTTCTACTTCTGGTGAATTAAAAGGAGATTTCCATGTTTGTAGAGCATTTTTATGTACTCCCGTTTTAAAAAACCATACAGCAAAATCCTGTGGATTTCGTTTATCTGGATCAGCTACATCTCCTGTTCCCGCACCTGATTTATTAAATTCAAGTTTTTGTCTGCTGAGCTTTGTGTAATCTTTTTTCTTTTGTACATCAAAATAGATAGCTTTTGGTGTAGTATACGCAAAGCCATTTTCCAATAATTCCTCTACCATCGAAATCATCTGGGGAATGTAATCTGTTGCGGTTGGTTTAAAACGTGACTTTAAGGTGAGGTGGTTAAGTGATTGAATATCATGCTCAAATAATTTTATGTACTTTGCAGCTATTTCTTCAGGAGTTTTTCCCTCTCTCTTAGCACCCTTTTCCATTTTATCCTCTCCTTCGTCTTCGTCGCTTGTTAGATGTCCTACGTCGGTGTAATTTCTTACAAAATCAACATTGTACCCTAAATACTCTAAAGATCTTCTAATGAGATCTGCCATAGTCATTCCTCTCATATTCCCAATATGTTGAACCCAGTATACTGTAGGACCACAGTGGTAAAAAGAAACATGGGTTTCTTCCTGCGGGGTAAATTTTTCTAGTTGTTTTGAGAGTGTATTATGTATGCGTAGCATGTAATTGATTTGATAATAGGTGTAAAAAGGGAATAATTACTCGAACTGAGTATAAATCAAAGGGTATTTAACAGCAACTCGGAGATTGTGAATCATTTTTTCTTTTCATATAGAATTATAACAAAAATATGAGGGTTATTTTGACCACATAGTCCTATAGTGATATAATTGAGATATATTAATATGAATATATGATATCTACTGGGGATCTACTTGAAGATATGCATCGTAATCCAATTCCCGCCTTTCAGAGGAATCCATTGCTAGTAGGGGTAATGATGCAAGCTTACAGGTTACAATTAGACCCACAAACTATTAAGTTCATTAATCCAGATCAATCCCCTGATAGGAGTTTTGAATATGGACATTCGGAAATTTCTTGGAGGGCTGTATATGATGTTGCACATTGGGTGAGTGAACTTGTAGATGACGCTATAGATAGTGTAGGTCAATTTGGGTATATAGGTGATGATGGACTAGATAGGTCAGTAATAAATAAGACGTATATGCATCACCTTTCTAGTGTTGTTAATATTATGATTCCCGCTATGTATGGTAATAGATCAAGAGCTTTAAATGAAAAAGAAATGTATGCTCTGAGTGGCCTAATTGCAGATGTTTCACCAACCGAACCAGCAGTAGTGTTTGATTTATTAGATTTTAAGAGTGCGGCTGATATTCTAAAAGAAAAGGAATCTAGAAGACTTGGAGCTTTGGCAGCTTTTGTAGGTGGGGTTGCAGTATATAAGTTTATTGAGAAATTAGAAAGTCAGGAAGATGAGGAGAGGAATTATAAATTACCAGATGAAGTTAAAGAATATGCGTATAACTTGTGGAGTTCTTTATATTATGGTCATTTATCCCCTAATGAGATAGTTGGGCAGGTACAGAAGTATATAGAGCGGAATGTAGAGGGTGACTTTGAAGCAATGATTGTTTCGAAAACAGAGAAAGACAAAGCTAAACTTGCGTCAGAATTGGATAAGCTTAAGATGGTTAGTTTGACTGCAGAAAATGAATATCAAGAAGGTTGTTTTGATGACATTCTGACTGTTTTAGGTGATGGAAGATTGGTCTACTTATTACTGGCGGGGTATTTAAAAGGAATAGGAAAGGTATCAAATGATTACAATAGTGTTTTTGATGATAATGCAAATTTGAAGTTTTTTTATTCTAATGCTCAGGAAGTCGGGGATAGATCTCCACTTCTAGTAAAAGATTCGGTAGCTGGAAAAACGGGTAAGATGCGCTTATGGCGTATACAGGGTATAAAGATGGTGATTGATAAGGTAATGACTTTTAAAGCGGTGGAGGATGGGGGTTTAGCTAGTTTTATTCTTGAATTAGAGCAAGAACTTTATACTGCAATGGAGCAGGAATTGGATAATGATACAACCCTGATAAACGCTTCACGTATAAAAGGGGTACAAGATTTTAGAAGTTTTTGTGTGAAAATGGGATGGATTAAAACTAGGGTGTAGATTTCAATTCTTTATAGATGGATTGATAAATATGAGTGATATATTTGAGAAAAAACCGTATCTCTGGACTGAGGGGGCATTTGTTAATGCGAATGGTACTCGTGAGGTTGCTTTGGTTTCTGATTTCGCCCGTTTTAGAGCTATCGGAGCTGAGTTTTATAGGTTCTATTTGGCAAATAAATTTAATGTAGCTTCGGAGGTAGTTCCAAGGACAGATAAAATTTTTACAGTGGATTTAGCAGATCGATGTTCTATGATTGTTGACGAATTAGATCCCCTGGAGGTGGTAGGCTTTGAATATGAAAAGGTAATTGACTTTCTCGTTATGGGATTTTCAGAAGCTGCGGTCAATTATTACCTAGATTGTATTCACGGTGACAACACTGGTCTTGTAGTAGATTCGTGTTTGTTTAATCAAGTATCTAATTTAATGAAGGAAATTGAAGCGCAAGATGAACTAATCCCAAGTGTCTCAAGGATTACTTTAATAGGTGTGCGTGCATTTTGTAATCTACTGCCATATTTACAGGAAAAGTTTCCTGATATTCCTAGGATTAAGGATTTAACACTAGAAATCATTTTCGGATCAAATTCTAATCAACCCAGTAATATTCCCATCCTGTTACCACCAGCTTAAACCATAGTGGTATCCCCTGTGCTAGATCCTGTGATTTATATGCTTTCGCTGCTTTGTATCTTTTGAATAAATACCTCCAGGCATTAAATCTGGTGTTTGGTATTCGAGGACTTGGTATCTTTGCTTCTGCCATATGCGTTGGAAGTGATGCTCTACTAATCATCCTCTCGGTAAGTGTCGCGAAAATAGTTTTATAACTATGTAGGCTTTCTAGTTCTTGGATGATTTCTGATAGTGTGATGTGGTCTGGGTGACCATATAGTCCAGATTCATCATACGTTACCACATAGTCGAAGTTTTCCTTTGTCAGAAAAGAATTGAGAGTATTTTTTAATCTTTTTCTCTCCTTAGGTATTCCACCATCTGGGAAATCCCATAATTCAAAATTATCTACTTTTAATGCATTCATTGCATTTGTAAATTCGATTTTTCGAATAGTACTGAGTTGGTCTGGGGGAATCACGATCTTCCCTGTTCCATTTTCTCCTTTGGTAGTTGAGATGCACGTTACACTCACATTGCTCTGTGAAGCGCAGTAAGCAAGTAACCCTCCTGAAATCATTGTCTCGTCATCTGGGTGAGGGTAGATGAAGAGAATCCGTTTGTTTTTAAGCTTTATTTTCTCATTAAACTTTTGAATAGAGAAGTCGTGGAGATAAACGAAGATTCCAATAATGAAGACTGTAATTAAAGCTGTAATTCCCAAAATTAAGTTTATGATGAATAGGTTGTTGTAAGCGTAAAGGTAAATTGTATATACAGTATACAGAGTTTGAGTGTGTATTTGGGGAGGTAGGAATTATTCTAAAAATTTACACAATAAAAATGACTTTTATGTTGTAAATCCCTTGCAATCAAAATGAATAAATCCTATACTGGTGACAAGTGGTGAAAGGTGGTGAATATTACTGCACTTTTAACTACCTTTAACAAGAAAGAAATTTTATTGTTTGTTTTAGGTTTCAAGACTCTTACAACTACTCAGAGCCCCATAAACCTTCCTCATTCATCTTCTTTCACCACTGCTTAAGCCTTACATTAAGCACGTATGGCATAAGCGTATTAGAACTGCCCAATAGTTCTAAGCAGTAAACTAGTTACAAGTATGTTAATAGGTGAATATAGCGGTAAATTAGCAGAAAAAAATAGGACTGCATTACCAAAGAAACTACGAGATGAATTAAAGGGAACTATGTACATGACTCGAGGTTATGAACAGTGTATTTTAGTTCTGGATGAAAAGAGATGGCAGATGCTACTAAGGACGATAGAGATTAAGCCATTTCTACATCAAACAATTAGGGATACGAAGCGATTTCTTTTAGGTGGTGCAAGTGAGATTCAGTTAGATAGTCAGGGTAGATGCATGATTCCGGCACATTTACAAGAATATGGAGCTATAGAGAAAGATCTTGTGTTTGTCGGAGTGGGTGATTGGATAGAAATTTGGAATTTAGATACCTGGAATAGTAAAATCGCTGAACTTTCTAATTCTGCTGCAGATATTGCTGAGCGATTAGGACAGAATTAACTCTTTGTAATTATAGAATGAGCGAAGGAATAACAAAACATATACCAGTTCTTTTACATCAACTAGTAGAGTCTTTAGAAATAAAGCCGGGAGATGTCGTTGTGGATGCAACACTTGGAGGAGGCGGACATGCGAATGAAACACTAAAAAAATTAGAAGGTGATGGGGTATTTATAGCTTTTGATACTGATGAAGAGGCGATTACACGATTCGAAGGAGTGTTGAAAGATGGTGGTTTTAAATCGCTTACAGATGAAGATGGAGTTGTTACGCTTGAAAAATCGTCACTACGGATACATTTAATAAATAGAAATTTTAGGACGCTAGAAAAGAGTTTAAGTAAACTCAATATTACAAAGGTAAGCAAGGTTTATGCCGACTTGGGATTCTCAACTGACCAATTAAACAAATCGCTAAGTTACAAGGTTGATGGTGAATTAGACCTTCGAATGGATGCAGGATTACAAGTAAAAGCAGCTGATTTGCTAAATGTACTTTTTGAGAAAGAATTAATTTCGATCTTTGAAAATTACGCTGATGAGCAACTAGCTAAGCCTCTAGCTCGAGAAATTGTTAAGCGAAGGAAAGAGAAGTTATTTGAAACAAAGGAGGATCTAAATCTAGTAATTCGAGAATTAGTAGAGCGATTTAATATTCAACAAAGTTCACGGAACTTTAGTCCAGAGCCGCGCATTTATCAAGCACTGAGAATTGCAGTGAATGATGAGTACGGTGCCCTGGAAGAATTTATAGAAAACAGTTTTACTATTTTAGCTCCACAAGGACTAATGGGAATTATTAGTTTCCATTCGGGAGAAGATAGGATAGTAAAAAAACTTTCTAAGGACTATATTCGTTCAGGAAAAGCGATTTGGAAAAATGAATTGGTGCAACCTTCCAAATCTGAAATTAGAGCCAATAAAAAATCTCGTAGTGCAAAACTTCGAGTGGTTCAAAGGGTTGCATAAATTTGCTTGTACTTTTAACTACAATAAGCGTGAGGCGTGTAAAACAAACCACACAATCTGGTTCTGTTCGTGGCTCTGCAGTCACGAAGCGGATGTTTATGCTTGTCATAGGACTTGTTCTTGTTTTCGTTTTTGTCCAATTCCTTAAACTTTCTACTGTTGGTCGTATTGGGAATGAAATTGCAGCGATAAAGACAGAGCAGAAACAGTTAGAACTCGACAACGAGCTATTGAAGGCTGAAATTAATAAATTAAAATCGCCATCAAATCTTGAGTCTGCACTCCCTACGTATGGAGAATTTGTTTCGGTACCAGTGGAGGTAATTTCGCTTGAAAGATCAAATGAAGTTGCTATCATAACAGAGTAATTTTGCACTTCTAATTTGCTTTGGCATGACGACTAGACAGAACTCTAAATTCAAATCCTTACAACGTATAGTTTTCCTTTGTTTTTTTATTATTTTTGGCAGTATCGTCTGGTTTCTTACCCGATGGCAAATCCTTTCAAATGATAGTTTTGTTGGTTATGCTGCCGAACGATATTCTCAGGAATCCTTAACTTCAAATAGGGGGGAGATTCTTTCCCGCCATGGTGAAACTCTTGCGTACTCAGATCCAGCGTGGGATGTTTATGTATATATTCCAGATTTAGAAAATGTGGAAAGAGCAACTGAATCCCGGCCACCTATTCAAACCCGCAACGAATTTGAGCAAAAAGTAAGTACTATCTTGGGTATTTCTGAACAAGAGTTATCCGATAATCTCAATTTAGGTCCACAATGGGTTAAAATCGCTGACAAAGTACCATATGATACATATTTAAATCTCCAAACAATTGAAACAGACCGGTATGGAGATGAACATTACTTGTCCGGCTTAAATTTTGAGTTTACCTCAAAACGGGTTTACCCAGAGGGTAATATTGCACCTCATGTCTTAGGATTTATTGGAAAAGATCTAAATTCAAATGATATTGGTAGAGGGGGAATTGAACAGAGATATAACGGGATGCTTGCTGCACAGGAAGGATTTACTGCACAGGAAACTGACAAATTTGGAAATCCAATAGCCTTTTCAGAATCTAAATATATTAGAGCAAAACGTGGTAGCACATTAAAAACTACGATTGATATAACACTACAAGAAATTGTTCAGAAGAAACTCTGTGAAGGAGTTGAGCAATACGAAGCAAAATCAGGATCACTTATAATTATGGATCCAAAGACAGGTGAGATCCTTGCGATGGCAAATTGCCCTGATTACGATCCAAATGAGTATTTCACAATAGAAGATGCTGATGTTTTTACAAACAAAGCAGTAGTTGTTCCATATGAGGTTGGTTCTATTGCTAAGTTATTCACGTTATCTGCAGCTGTAGAAGAATTAAATGTTACTCCTGACGAGATAATTAGTGAGGGGCATACTGGATGCCGTATGATTCGAGCTTCAAATTTTGATGAGTATGATGTTCGACAAATATGTACTGCGGACAAAAAACCTCAAGGGGCACTAACTGCCACTCAAGCACTCATTAAATCTGATAATCTAGCCTTTATTAACCTTTCGGATAGGCTTGGTAAAGAGACTATGTACTATTATTTGGATGGTTTTGGAGTTGGAAAGCCAAGTGGAATCGATCTAAGTGGTGAATCTATTGGGTACTTGCCAAGCTTAGACGATCCTAATGCATGGCATCCGATTGATATGGCCGTATTTGCATATGGACACGGTTACCAGATGAATCTTATGCAGGCAACAAGGGGTATTGGCGCTATTGCAAATAGAGGTTGGGTGATGAGACCATATATTATTTCTGAAATTTATGATTCGGAAGAAGGTGTAAAACGATTTGAGCCTTTAGCAGAGAATAAAGTAGTATCAGATTCTACAACAAAAACAGTTACGCTTATGATGGAAGAACTCTATAAACAACATGTCGAGACACAATATAGGCATTTGTTAGATTATCCAGTGGCAACTAAATCTGGAACCGCACTTATACCATTTAAAGATAAGGTAGGATATTCATCAGAAATAAATGCAACGTATGTTGGATTTGATACCAGTAATGACAAAAATTTTATTATGGCAATTAGATTAGAAGCACCACAGTCAGTGAAAAAATTATCATACTATTCGGCTCGTCCTTTGTGGATAGAAACGTATGATGCAATAAAAGATCATTTCGGTATTAAACCACGGACTCAAAATTAATAATGATATACTAATGTGATGTAATGTTCTCTGATCTGTTATTAGAATCGTATTTACATTCTTAATCACCCATAATTATGGCACGTTTCTCTATACGAGGTGGAAAACCGCTTAATGGAACACTACCTGCAGCTGGAAATAAAAATGCAGTTCTCAAAATGATTCCAGCAGCACTTCTCAGTTCTGAGCCTGTTCGTCTTACTAATGTTCCGGCTATAAGTGATGTTGAAGTTATGTTTGAAATTATGAAAGGACTTGGGACAAAAATTTCGTACGATAAACAAGCAGGTATTGTTGAACTACATACTCCAGAGATTACATCACATACTATCAATCCCGATTTAGCCAAAAAGCTCCGGGCTTCAAATATGTTTCTAGGTCCATTACTTGCACGAGAAGGAACTGTAACCAACGTGTTTCCGGGTGGAGATAAAATTGGCCCACGTGAAATGAATGCTCATTTTGATGGGCTTAAACAGTTAGGTGCTCACGTTGAGTTACATGAAAGTAAAAGTTTTACACTTTCAGGAACAATGAAACCAGCAGAGGTGTTTTTGTATGAACCAAGTGTAACCGCAACAGAGAACACATTGCTTGCTGCAGTACTAACAGATGGCACAACCACGATAGAAAATGCTGCTTCAGAACCACATGTTCAAGAGCTTTGTAATATGTTGGTAACTATGGGGGCGAGCATAGAAGGTATCGGTACAAATAAACTTACTATTCATGGGGTTTCTTCCTTGCATGGAACTGATTTTAAAATTCCTCCAGATTTTATATATATCGGAACATTCATTATTCTCGCAGCTATTACCGGAGGTGATTTAAAGATAACTGATGTTAATCATAAAGATTTACGGACAATTTTGTATTTCTTTAGTAAGTTAGGTGTTCATACTGAATTTGAAGATGGGACAATACATATTCCTCCACACCAGAAACTCAAGATAGATGACCCAACATGGGCTCGAACGAAAGGTTTTTATTCTCAACCATGGCCATGTTTTCCTACAGATTTGATGAGTATTGCAATAGTTCTCGCAACACAAACAGAAGGATCTACGTTATTCTTTGAAAAAATGTATCCAGGTCGAATGTTCTTTGCGAACTATCTTAATGGAATGGGGGCAAATATTATTTTGGCTGATCCACACAGGATTATAGTTAATGGTAAAACATCACTAACTGGAGCAAAAGGTTTACAATCTCCAGATTTGCGAGCAGGTATGGCGTTCGTTGCGGCAGGTTTATGTGCAGAGGGCGAAACAGTTGTTGAGAGTGTAGAACATATTGAAAGAGGGTATCCAAATATCGACTCAGTACTAAAATCATTAGGCGCTGATATAACTAGAATAGAAGATTAATTATTACTAATAGTATTTTTGTGCTAAGAAAAATACTCAAACACACACTTCAGTTTTTAGCTGAACGTGCAATTAAAAAACATCCGATCAAGTTTATCGTGGTGGTAGGTTGGTACGGGACTGATTTAGTTAAAGAGGGTATCTATTCAGTGCTTTCACGAAAGGAATCTATTCGAAGAAATACAACTAAATTGTGGTGGGATTTTTCGGTGCCTTTAATAATACTCGGATATAAAGATACACAGCGTCGGATAATAAGATGGTTGGCAATGATTATTAAAACCACGTACTCACTCTTAGCTAACCCGAAAAATCCTCATACGATAGTAATTGATTTGAATATGGCAGATCATGATACATATCACTATTGGAGTCAAATAATTACTCCAGAAATAGTTGTTGTTACAAATTATAAAAATAGTAGGGGGGAACTTAAAGTACACGAATTAGTAGATAAAACGAAGTTAAATGGAGGTACTATATTGGTTTCACCTACGATTAGTGATGAAGCATTTGAAGAATTTGAGAGATATGCTTCATTAGATTTCGATACGTTAGAGTTAACTACCGAACATAAGAAATTCTCATTTAGTTCGAAGGTCCCACGATTAGTAATTGAGAGCTATGCTCCTGTCATTTCGGTAGCATTAGAAAGAGGTTTTAGTGATGATGAGATTATTGACTGTCTTGCAAAATTAGAAACTCTTGATCATTTTACAAAAAAAATTCATGAGAATTTGGAGTTAGATGCAAAGTAATTTTTATTCCATCTGAGTGTTACAAAAATTAAGAAATCCTCAAGACCTTACAAAAGAGGAACAAAAGAAAATTGCAAATAAGGAACGGCTTTCAAAGAAAGACTTTGAGGTTATTTACACTACGTACCATGAACGAATATTCAACTTCGTGAATTCTCGTGTGACAAAACGAGAAGATGCTGAAGATCTTACGGCATTAGTATTCGAACGCGTTTTAAAAAAACTTGAAGACTTTCAATGGCAAGGAGTTACAATAACTTCCTGGATATACCGTATTGCACGTAATGCGATTATTGACTTCTATCGTAAAAATTCCGATCGTAAAAAGGATTCTTCTGTAGAGCAAATTGGTGAATTTCTCGAATCACCTGATGAGAAAATAGAAGAGGTGTTAATTGAAAATGAAGAAGAGATTGCACTGTTTAACTCTATTCGAGAACTCGAAGAGGAGGATCAATTTTTGGTATATTACAAATTCTTTGAAGAGTTATCAAACAAAGAAATAGCAGACATTACTGGCCTTAGTGAAACTAATGTAGGGACAAAATTACACAGACTCAGGCAAAGATTACGAGGATATTTTGAAGGGAATATTGGTTAGTGTAACTTTAGTAACTATTTGATAATTATGCAAAAATTAAAAAACATATATCATCTGATTCAATCTCTTATTGCTAATGTTCGATATGGTTTCCCCGCTCGGAAACTTACTATTATTGGTGTGACTGGGACTGATGGTAAAACAACAACAACAACAATGCTCTACCATACACTCAAAGAATCGGGTGTGAAAGTAGGTATGATATCAACAATTAATGCAAAAATCGGAGATGAAGAAATAGATACCGGTTTACATGTAACTACTCCGGAACCGTGGGATCTTCCCCGCTTGCTTCGTAGAATGATTCGGGAAGGAATAACTCATGTGGTTATTGAATCTACATCCTCTGGTCTTGATCAAAATAGGTTGTTTGGTGTTAGGTACGATGCAGTGACAATAACTAATATTGGGCATGATCATATCGATTATCATGGTAGTTGGAAGAAGTATGCGCAAGCAAAGTACAAGATTATTGAAAAAACAAAAGATGGGGGACTTGTTGTATTAAATTATGATCATGAGGAAAGTAGAGACTGGCTTGAGAGGAAAATTGAAAATGTACAAAATAAGAATATTATCTGGTATAGCGTCGATGAACTCTTAGATACAAATCATAGTGTAGATGGAATAACATTTACATTTGATGATGAAACATACTCAATCCCCCTTATTGGAGAATACAATTTTAGTAATGCGCTTGGAGTAATTATTATCGCACGAAGGTATGTTGCAATTAATAAAATCATAAATGCACTTAAAACATTTAGTGCACCTCTTGGTAGAATGCAGGTAATGCAAACAGAGCCGAATGCTGTTATTATTGATTTTGCTCACACTCCTTCAAGCCTAGAACGAGCCTTGGAATCTATTCAAAAAATTCGTCCGACAGAGCAGAGTGCAATATGGTGTATATTTGGTTGTGCTGGACAACGTGATCCAGATAGAAGAAGAATGGGGTTGGTATCTGCTAAGATGGCTGATAAAACCCTTATTACATTAGAAGATCCTAGAACTGAAGATATAGTTGCGATTAATACTGAGATTGCTGAGCATGGCGAGAAAGGAGGGGGACAGGTTATTACAAGATTTGTATCACATGAGGATTTTGAAAAACGAAATAATGAATTCAATAACCTGGAAAATAAAGCAATAATTTCATTTGATTATCCTACTATCGAAAATCGTATTGATGCAATTAGCTTTGCTTGTAAAATGGCTAAGCCTGATGATATTGTGTATATAACTGGTAAAGGACATGAAGAAAGTCTTGCTATAGGAGACCCAATTGTGGAGTATCCTTATACTGATCAAGATACTGTTGAGGCTATTATTACACAAGATGTATAAACCTCCGGTTTAAAATTTTGTATACTGTACTTGTCAGTGTAGTCCTAAATTTTTAATCTGCCTAATCATGGAGTTATTTATAGATTCTGCAAATCCCGAAGAAGTTATTGAAGCATACGCTACTGGGATGATTAATGGTGTTACAACCAACCCCTCGCTTGCTGCTAAGGCAGGAATACCCTACAAAGAAGCAGTCCAAAAAATAATTAAAGCTGTTCAAGGACCAATTAGCTTGGAAGTTCTCAGTACAGAATTTAAAGGAATGGTAGAAGAAGGTCGAAAGCTTATTAAATACGGTGAAAATGTAGTAGTTAAGATCCCAATGACAGTGGATGGAATTAAGGCGACTCAAATATTGAAGCATGAAGGGATTAATGTAAACATGACACTCGTATTCTCCACTTATCAAGCATTACTAGCTGCAAAAGCAGGTGCCGACTACGTGAGCCCATTTGTTGGGAGATTGGATGATGGGGGAACACAGGGAATGCAAATGATTGAAGAAATAAGGCAAAGTTATGATAATTATGGATTTGAAACAAAAATACTTGTTGCTTCTGTCCGAAGTACGTTACATGTTGAAGAATCAAGTATCTATGGTGCTGATGTAGCCACAATCCCACCAGGAGTATTCTGGAAGTTATTCGAACATCCACTAAGTAAATTAGGCCTGGAGCAATTCCTTAAAGATTTCAAAGAAGCAGGAGTAGAGCCGCTTGTCTAATATTTCATTTATGTATTTGTAATTTGTATGACAATTTATATAGGAGCAGATCATCGTGGATATGCCAAAAAATATGAACTCATTCAATTCCTTCAGTCACAGGGATATACCGTTGTGGATAAGGGGGCGCACGAACTAGATACAGATGACGATTACCCAGATTTTGCCTTTAGCGTAGCAGAAGCAGTTATGCAAGATAATGAAAGTAAGGGAATTATAATCTGTGGGAGTTCTCTTGGTGTTACCGTAGCTGCTAACAAGGTAAAAGGAATAATCGCAACCAATCCACGTTCTGTTGATGAAGCGATTGAAGATCGCAAGCATCATGGATCGAATGTACTTACACTTTCATCAGATTTGGAGGACTTAGACACAATGAAGGAAATCATACAGTCATGGATGAAAACTCCTTTCGATGGTGGGCGACATCAACGTAGAATCGAAAAAATTAATGCATATGAAAATAGTCATTAGAAGAAAATTTTGATAACCTATGTATAGATAGTTTTATTATATTTACCTTAAAGACATGACACGTTCAAAAGAAGATTCAAAATATTCGGTATTTCACATATTCGTGATTGCCGCACTTATCATTTTATTGGGGAGTGCAATTTCTACAAATGTATATTTGTATGAAATGATTCAAAGTGACCGAATTGATAATGTAACTGATACATACTCATCAAATCTTACTAATGATAATGGGGCAAAAGTATCGATCCCAAAAAATAATCCTGCAGATACACTAGAAGTAACTACGTTTGGTGAACTTAGATTTACCCAGGATACTATGGAAATGAAAGCAGGTGAAGAAGCAAATATTGGAGTTATGTGGGATGGGGATCCTATTGTTGCGGCCGAATTGCATTTTCTTATTAATGATTACATAGAGGTTGTTGATTTTAATACAGGTGGTTCAATTGAGTCGTTAGGGGCAGAGGCTGCTAATGGAAATATTATTACACTAATGGAAGATTCATTCACACAGGAAGTTCATATTGGAAAATTAACAGAAGGTCCGATTGCACCCGATCAGCAGTTGGTAGTTCTTACCCTACGACCATATGAGGAAGCGATTACTGAAACAGTACAGACTGAATTTGCCTTTGATAGTGCTAATACCATTATCCCTGGAATAACAACTCCAGCATTTAGATCGCTCAATGTTACTATCGTCCCTTAGGTTTTGATTTAAAAACAGGAAAAATTTTAAAAGCTATCTTAGGATAGCTTTTTTTTGAGTCTATTGATGGTGTTTACAAACTCAGCATGACTCCATGTTAACGGTTTTACAGATATGCCATGGCCAGTATGAGGATGTGCTTGTTCTGCCATCATTCCTGTTGAATCTGCATGATCTACAGCCCAGGCAATATATTCTTTAGCTTTCTCTGGTTTCCCTGCTTCAATCCAGTACTGAGCAAGCCACAAAGTACAAATAAACCATGGATTCCCTGTTAGTTCTGGGTCAATCTTATGATAAAAATCGTTCTCTCTTCGTGCTACTCCACCTATCGGCGATTTAACAACAAGACGATCTTCTACTGCTTTCATAGTAGCTTTAATACGAGGATCATTAATATCAAACATACCGTAGTACCAAAGTCCATAGAGTGAAGCATCCATTTGGGCATCAAACTCACATTGGTTGGTACTTGGGTTGCAATTGATTCTACTGAGAAATATTCCTGTATCTTTATCAAAAAGGTGCTTTTCTACCCCAGATTTTATTTCTTCAGCAAATTTAGCAAATACTGGTACAAAGTCTTCTCTTCCGAACGCCTCGGAAAGTCGAGATGCGGCTTTAAGTGCAGCATAAACAGTAGCACAAGTATAAGAAGAAATTCCTCTGCGCTCTTCCCATAGATCGTAGCTAGGACGAGGAAGTTTAGAACCAGCAAAATGAGCATTAAATTCGTGTTTCTCTAAGTTGCAGTTAAATCCTGAGATATGATCCTCCATACTATCTGCGGGGTAGTCCATTGTGTATCGATAGTTCCCAAGGAAATTCATCATTGGAAATATGAATGAATCCCAATAGTGGTTAACAAATTCAAGATCTCCAAATTTTTCATAATGATTCCAGACAGCTAGTAGATTAAGAGCAGTTTCATCTTCCTGAATTGGTAATTGGGCATAACCACATTTATCTACCCATGGGTGCCAACTACTTCCTACCATGTAAGAGTCACTAGTTGGATCAGGGTAGTATTTGTGGAAAAAGTATCCTTCTGGGGTAAGTAATTTATGAGCATATTCAAAATAAGTATCTGAGAGTTCTTGGAACCCCGCATCTATAAGAGTCATGATAATACTTGCCCCATCACGTGGCCAATAGTATGAATAGGTATCCTTCCCTCCTTCTTTTAAATATCGTCCATCGTTTGCGGCAATAATTGCTCCTCCGTTATCAATTTGTGTCCGAATGGTAAGTAATGATCTTTTATAAAGATTGAAGATCTTTTTATCAAGTGATGATTCGCCAAATAAAGAAGGGTATTGTTTTTTTGTATCAAAAATATTATCTATCTTCGATTCAACCCAATGTTCCCAATAATTCTTTGTTGTTCCATAAAGTGATTCAGTTGATGGGGAGCGTAATACTTTTACAGCTGATGTGACATCTTCTAAATTACGACCACATATATTGTAGTAATTGGATTTAACCGTTTCTCCAGGTTTTACATTGAATTTATATGATACACACGAGTTAACACTTCCATTACTAATAGGATTAAAGTAAAGTTCTCCCGATTCAAGACTAGGATACGCTCCTCTATTATGATTATCTGTTCGTGCAGCACAGGTAAATTGGTACAACTTGTCGGTACTTCCAATCCCAATGTATCTGTCTTTCTTATAGTGAACAATGCTTTTTCCTGGTTGATACCACACTGTAGTATCCCCAATATCATATTCATACATTGCGAAATTGTTTTGGAAATAAACATAAACTTCTATGTCATGACTGTTTTTATTCTCTATTTCAAAATTGCGAATGAAAATTGGTTCATTAGGTACCACGAAATCCATAAATCGAATCTCTAGTTGGCTATTTTTATGTTTGAGAATAGATTTACCCACCAGGGAGTTTTGTTCGTAGTTGATGTCAACTTCAAAATCATGATGATTTACCATCGCAAACTCACCATTAATTCTAAAGAAGAGTTTATTTTGGAATGTACCGAGATGGTTTTCTTGTCCAATATGAGGAAAGTAGAAGTCCGTAACCTGAAGGCGGTCATCAACATTTACAAGTAAGTTTCCATTTCCTAAAACAAGGGCAGTAGACATAATTTTTTATTAGTTATAATGTCATCCCCGCACTGAAAAAAGCTAGGTATAAATTCCGGCAGGGATCTTCATGAGTATTATTTTAATTCAAGTTCATGCAATACCTCTAAAAGTGTAGCATAATTCCATGCTTGTGAAAGACAACCATTTGGTTTTAGAGTCTCTGCCGAGAAAACCTCAGGGATATATGATAATTCCTGTTTCTCTAGTTCATCCCAGAATGCTACAAGTTTCTCTTTTACGTATATTTTAGCTTCCTTTGAGTGTTCGTGTACAATCAAGTAACTTTTTAGATACAGTCCTAAAAGCCATGGCCAAACAGTACCTTGGTGGTACGCACTATCTCGCTCTTCTTGAGAACCACTGTAAGTTCTTTGATACTGAGGGTCAGTACTTCGTAAAGTTTTCAAGCCAATTGGTGTATATAGCTCTTTTTCAATCACGCTCAATACTTGTTTGCTTAATGTAGGATTTAACAATTCAAACGGTAAGGATAAACCAATTACAGGATTTGGGCGAATTTGAATATTCTTATACGTTGGAGTTAAATAATCAACAAGATACTCAGTACTACTATTCCAGTAAAGTGAACGAAAAGATTTTTTTAAATTCGAAAGAATCAGGTTTATGTAGTATAAGACAGATTGGTCACCATATTTTTCTTCAAAAACCCTGAATGCATTGAGTGCGTTAAACCAAAGCATTTGAATCTCAACAGGTGCTCCCGAACGAGGAGTTATCGGTGTGCCATGTACGACCGCATCCATCCACGTAAGACCATGATTTCCATCTCCAGCGTGCAAAATACCAGTTGGCTCCATCATTATGTTGTACCGGGTACCTGTTATTAGCTGCTCTACAGATTGGGCAATAGTTGGAAGCAATGTTTTTATTGTTGTTTCATCTTGTGTTTCGATCCAGTAATTATAGATAGATACAATGTACCAGAGTGTTGCATCTATTGAATTGTATTCATCCAATCCAGGCCTGTTTGGAATAAGTCCATCTTTCATATATTCAGCCCATGTAAGGAGCATCTCCTTTGCCTCGTCATATTTTTTTTGTGTAAGAAGCAACCCACGAAATGAAATAAATGTATCTCTTCCCCAGTCTTCAAACCAATGATACCCCGCGATAATAGAAGTGCGAGTAGGACTTTTAACTAGAAATGATTCCGCTTCCCGTGAAAGGAGGGAATTAAGCTGAACCAA
This sequence comes from Candidatus Dojkabacteria bacterium, assembly GCA_020429465.1. Taxonomy (GTDB): domain Bacteria; phylum Patescibacteriota; class Dojkabacteria; order B142; family WJKM01; genus JAGQLH01. Next base: position 20,697 of record JAGQLH010000011.1, read on the forward strand.
GGCATCCTCTACATAGTCCGTTGTAATAGGTGTGAATTCGATTGGAGTATTAAAATTTTGGTCCCCAGTAGCTATTCCTGTGTCTATGTATGCGTACGTGACCACTAAGGTATGTGATCCTTCTCCAAATATCGCATTGATACCTACAGGGGCAAAAAGATCCTCATGAGCATCATAGCCTCGTGCAAGTTCTTCAGTGTACTCAAAATCTCTGTAGACACAAGCAAGATCTGTGAAATTTGTATGTCCGGATACACGAATAATTAGATGTTGGGTTTCAGAATACTCAATAGTACATTCATTTTGAGAAATAGAGACACCATATGGTTTTTCATCACTAAACCTTTGTAATGAGTGGAAATTTCTATTTGTAACAAATGGCTTTAAATGAAGTGCTATCTCTTGGTGAGTATCAATAGCATAGATGACAGAGACAGTATTTTTATCCTTCGCCAATTTAATTTGCTTTGAAATTGTAAGACCTTCAATGTCGTATTCGATAGTTGGGTACGGGGCCCGAATTACGTTTTCGATACATTGTGAGACATCTGGGCTACAGATAGTATCTTTATAGCAAATGGTAGAAAGGGGGGTATGGTCTTCTCCAATCTGAACATGCTCTTCAACCTGGCTAACTATAACGCTTCGTTCAATATTTGGAGAGCTCGCAACCAACAAACCGTGGTATTTACGGGTATTACCTGAATGAAATGTACTTGATGCATAGGCACCAAGTGAATTTGTATGTAAGAACTCGTCTTGCATAATGGGCAGGTTTTGAGCAGTTGAAAGGAATAATTAGTCCTAGTTCATTGTAGTATTTTGTGGAGATGGTGTCTATTGCGAAGCCTATTCTCCGTGAAAGTATGTTCTAATATCCTCAATTAATTCTGTTACAGAAGCAATGTATTCTTCCTTTAATCGCACGACATTTTCCTTAGAAGTAGATTTTTCTTCTCTTCCAAATTTTACTAACCCTTGGGCTTTTCCTGAAAATTTTCCATTTTCCAGAATTTCTTTAAGCATCATTTTGTATTTATCCTGTAAACTACTATCATTTAGAAGCCTATTGATATTCTTCTTATTAATTTGATGTTTTTTGTCGCGAATATCTTCAGCGGGAATCTGCTTGACACAGTAATCAGAAAACAATTTCTCCAACATATCTTTGTTTTTACTTTCTTCTTTACCTGAG
>JAGQLH010000120.1 GCA_020429465.1 Candidatus Dojkabacteria bacterium
GACATGGTTCGAGGAATAGCATCATATTATGGTATCCATTCTAGTGATGAATTAGATATTGTTTACGAACTTATACGAGCAACTGAGATGAATTTTAATCTAATGACTGGGAAAGGTTTATTAGATGAAAAAGATGGAGGGATTTTAGAATCCACTGAAAGCGAACTACTATCGATTGCAAAGAAAGCAATTTGTTTAGCAGATATGGGACATATTTTATTCTCTGATAAACATTATTATCGTAGAAGAAAACTACTTGCCTATGAGTTTGCAAAAAAAGACTTTTGGAGCGAAATAGTTTTAAAATATGCTCCTAGCAGTGAGGAGGATGGTACTAGCAGTGAGGAGGATTGTACTAAAAGTAAGGAGACTGCTTCTGAAGCTGCTTCTGGTGCAAGACCGGACAAGGCTATTGTTGAGTTTGATACTAATTGGTTGAAAGTGCAAGGTGATTATATTAAAAATCAAGAAATTAGGCTGTTTCCTGGAGATGTACAAGTTAATTTAAATTATCTGATCTGGTTAGATAAATTTCCAGAATTTTTCGATCCTAAGAGTATTACTATATTAAAACAAAGATTAAAAAATAGATTGAAAAATGACTTTCTTAAACCTTGTGAAAAAGATGCAATCTCTATAATTGCAGATGGGACTCAATTTCTTTTACAGGGTGTGAAATGCCCTGTATCTGGCCAACCCAGAGATATTAACGTGAATTGTATTCCAGAAGATTTTCAATTATATATGGAAGCAATTCAATCATTAGGCTTCGTGGTTGTAGAAACTCGCGAGCCGTAATTGATTCTCTTCCTCTTTTTCTGCTACGATACTCTAGAACTATCTTGTTTTTTACCAACTTCACGTGCAGAAAATTACCGAACTTAAAGATCTTCAAAAGAAAGCTACACAGCTTCGAATGGATACTATAAAAATGCTTGATAAGGCGGGATCGGGGCATGTAGGAGGTCCATTAGGGATGGCTGATCTTTTTACCGCAGTATACTATAATTTTGCAAATATTGATCCAGATAACGCTGACTCACCAGATCGTGATTATATTCTTCTTTCAAATGGGCATATTTGTCCTATCTGGTATGCAGTACTTGGGGATCTCGGATATTTCCGTGAAGATGCAAAAGATTCATTACGTAAAATTAATTCTTTACTCCAGGGACATCCAAAAGTAAAAATTCCAGGTGTGGAAAATTCAAGCGGTCCTTTAGGGCATGGTTTATCACAAGCAATAGGGATTGCACTTGGGTTAAAAATGGATAAGAAGAAAAATAGAGTTGTTTGTTTTATGTCTGATGGAGAGCACCAAGAAGGACAAACATGGGAAGCTGTAATGTCTGCACCAAAGTGGAACTTGGATAACCTAATAGCAATTATGGATTATAACGGTATACAGATAGAAGGAACGACTGATGAAATAATGCCGCTTGGTGATCTAAAGAGTAAATATGAAAGTTTTGGATGGACAGCATTGGATGTAAATGGACATAGATTTGAAGATATTCTTTCTACCTTAGAGTTCGCTGATAAAGTAGATGGCCCAGTTATGATAATCGGGCATACGACTGGTGGAAAAGGAGTAAGCTTTATGGAAGGAAAATGGGAATATCATGATTGGAAAGGCGAAGAAGGAGATGCGACTAAAGCACTAGCTGAACTAGAAGCATATTTACAACAATTATCATAAAATTACAATGAATTATTTACTCGATAACTACTTAGATGAATCCTCGTTGGAGCAGAAGGCAATCCGTGAAGGGTTTGGTGAAGGAATAGTACATGCAGCAGATCTCAATGACCAAATTGTTGTTTTGAATGCTGATTTACCAGGTTCCTTAAAATTACAGAAATTCAGTGAAAAATATCCTAAGAATTATTTTCAAGTTGGTGTAGCTGAACAGAATATGGCGGGAATAGGAACCGGATTGGCACATTATGGAAAAATTCCTTTTATTACATCGTTTGCGGCATTCAGTCCAGGTCTTAATTTTAGTCAGATTAGACTAGCTGCACTCGGTCATCAAAATCTTAAAGTTGTGGGCTCGCATTACGGTTTGAATGTCGGTCCAGATGGATCATCTGCACAAATGAATGCAGATATAGGCATGATGAAGTCACTTGCTGGGATGACAATAGTAAGTCCAGCAGATTACCATCAAGCGATCCAAGCAACTATTGAATTATCAAAGTTGGAAGGTCCTGCATATCTACGCGTAACACGAGCAAAACTTCCTGTGTTTATAAAGCATGGTTCGGATTTTGAAATCGGGAAAGCTCAGGTTCTAGAAGAAGGGGATGATTTAACCATTATTGCATCCGGCTCAATAGTATATGAGGCATTGCACGCAGCTGAATTGGTTAAAAAAGAAAAAGGAATTACTATTGATTTCATTAATCTCCATACAATTAAACCACTCGATACAGAAACGATTTTTGCTTCTGCGAAGAAGACCGGTAAAGTTGTAGTGATAGAAGAGCATAATGTCTGGGGTGGAGTAGGTGAATCGATTACTCGCTTCTTAGGGGAGGTGCAACCAACTCCAGTCAAGTGCATTGGCCTTCAAGATACATTTGGTGAATCCGGAGAGCATAAAGAACTATGGGAGAAGTATGGATTATCGAGAGATAAGTTGGTAGAACAGATTAGTGAATTCATTGGATAATCGTGACCGAAAAATGATTTTATACGATGTGGCTCTTCTAAAATGATTAGTACTATTTTCTCATAGTAGTGATATACTGGGGCTAGTGTTATTTTCTTTATCACAAAAGTATAGGAAAAAGAATAGTATAGTTTTATATAGATCTCTACTACTGCCTAGGGCAGACAGATTCGCAGGGATAAAATAATAGAGATTACTCATGTCAAATCTTAAAAAATGGAACCTGCTCTCAAAAAAAGATGTATCACCAAGTAGG
>JAGQLH010000121.1 GCA_020429465.1 Candidatus Dojkabacteria bacterium
AATTCCGGCAGCATTTTTATTTCTACTCTTGGAATCGCTCTACCGAGAGGTAAAAATGGGATTGGAGCTTCAAATACTCTACATAATATTGAAAATCCTTATGAAGTCTTCAAGTTTATCAAAAAAGTTTCCCACGATATAAAGACTGATATTGAGTACCCAAATGAACTTCGGCCAAAAAATAATCCTGGGTATAATACTGACTATAAATCTCCTAAATCTTAGGTATTGATTATATGGAGATTGCAGTCGAGAGTTTTAAATAACAGAAAGAATTCGAGTTCAATGGTGAAAAGTGACTATGCTAGGAAGAAAGCAACAACCTGCGTAATATATAATCTGGTTTAAAGATTCAGCAGGGACATATTAGTTGTGTTGGGAAAATAATATACTACATTCAGGCGTATTTTGACTATTCTTCCTCCTCCCCATATCCGAATGGGGGGGCACTAGCTTTCTCATGTTGTGGGATGTTTCTTTGGTTTTTATTGCTATCATTTTGCAGTTGCATATTTGCTAATGTAGGTTCTGGTTCCATAACTGAGACAGGTGGTAGATCTCCAGTCATAATGTTTAATTATAAAGAATAAAATACTAACCCAATTTTACTACAGGATATATTCTTTGGCAATAATATGATAGCTGGTATTTACAGGTCAATTATCTCATAGATATTTTGATTATTAGCTGTTGTTGATTTGATTTTTTTCTCAACACTCACTGTGTAAATTAATGCCAACAATGCGATTAGTGTATAGCCGATGAGTAAGTATGGTATGTTTTGTTTTGTAGTTAGCTCAATAAAGAACGTAATCAGAATAAGGTAGGGAATTCTCGTGAGAAATGCGTATACAGAAATAGTAGTTGCTCGATATTTTGAGGGTATCCGTTCATTAATTAATACAGAAGTAATTGGTCGGGAAATTTTCTCTATTGTATAAATTGCTAGGAAAACGAAGCCACCCAGTACAATACTCCCTTCCGACCAAATCGCTAATCCAAAGCCTACGGCATAGGTACAGGAGATAAGAATAAGTAATTTGTATTCTCCAAACTTTTTTAAGATTCGCTCAAAATTGATACCGATTAGCATTCCTGGAATAGTAACTAACGACATAAGGTATCCATTTGTTTCACCAGTAAAGCTAAAGAATCCTGCGAGGGATTGTCGAACAACACCCTGGTATAGTTCTAAAAGGAATCCTAGAGCAATTACTATAAAGGCAACAACTCGTAAGTGCTTTCCAAAAAGTACTTTAAAACCTTCTTTTTGTTGGAGCCAAAAGTTGTTTAGTGTGAACTGTTGGCTGTCGTTTTTAGGTTCATCTGCAAAAATACAGAGGATTGCAGCCATGGTGTTTACGATAGAAAATGCTAGGGTAGGGTATATTTCATTAATGCTAAAAAGTATTCCACTTAGTGCAGGCATTATTAAAGCTGCTAAACTTCTCACTAGAATTTCCCCAGAAACTATTTTGGAATATTCATGTTCGAGATTATTGTCTTTAAGTGTGTCGTAGCTGAAAGCTTCGAGTGATCCAGAAATGAATGAAAATCCCCAGAATCCGATAATGTTGCCAAAAAGAAAACCATAAAAACTCTGGAATAGTATAAATACTATTCCTCCAATTGCAGTAAGAATTCCTCCAATAAACAAGGACCTTTTCTTTCCTAATAAATCTGCTATTGCTCCACTTGGAATTTCTGTAAGAATTCCAGTAAGGATCCCAAATGTTTCAACTATTGCGACTTGTTCTAATGATATGTGGTTCAAAAAGTAAAAAAGCCAGTTGGCTTGCAGGAATAGATATCCTACAAATAGGAAGCTTTGAAAGTAGAATATCTTGATATTCTTGTTATTACTGTGAGGAAAATATTTTTTTAACATCGATTTATGGTAATTGTCGATTATACCTGTAATTGGGGTACGTGTATATTTCCTTTGTAAATCATAACTTGTTATTATAAGTCTAAAGAAGATAATTTAGTTTTTATTCATTACATATGGATTTTTCTGATGTAAATTTCTTGGCGATACTTGCTACAGGGGTTATTAATTTCGTAGTAGGAATGGCATGGTATAGTCCAGTGCTTTTTGGGAAAATATGGCAAAGAGAATCTGGGTTACAAGATAGCGATATGAAAAATGCAAATATGCCACTAATCTTCGGTACAAGCTTTGTTCTTATGACGTTTATGTCACTTGGGCTATCACTTTTACTTAGAACTGTTGACCCTGAAGTTCTTACTTGGGCGCTTGGGGCTATGCATGGATTTATGATGGGAGCATTTTTTTGTGGTACGGCAATTGGGATTAACTATCTGTACCAAAGAAAAAGCTTTAAACTTTGGCTTATCGATGCCTCGTATATTTTGTGTTACCTGACAGTAGCAGGTGCACTGTTGGCAGTTTGGAGATAATTAAGCTACTTGAGCTTGTGGGAGGGGATTGTCTACAAATGATTGAATGAAGTACCATTCATCAGAGGGGAGTAGGGTTGGGGGGAAGAATCCAGATGGGATAAGATCGCTACTCTCAAAAAACCCTCTGGTAGTACCAAGATCATTCTGACCGTGGATTATATGGATTGATACATTCGCTGTATTGTCTCTTGTTGATGGGGTTATTGTTATGTCCTGCTTGAAGTTATGATCTATATGGATGAAATGATGTTGTGCGATCCAAATAGTTCTACCCTGTGTTTGCTGATCATTGACTCGGGGAAAAAATTTATATCTATCTTGAAATCTATTCCCCGGTGGTAAAAACGGAAGGATCATTTGCTCAAAGTTTACGATAG
>JAGQLH010000122.1 GCA_020429465.1 Candidatus Dojkabacteria bacterium
ACTTATTGCAAAAATCAATTGTATTTTGCTTTTTTTTTTATTTCTTTAAATCAAATATATTGTAAATCCATATCCCACGGATAGGGATAATTTAATATCAAAAATTTTTATTTCCATTCTTCAAAACCCCCTTTCAAATCTTTTACATTTGAATATCCCATTTTCTCAAGCATATGTATTCCAAGTTTACTACTATTTCCAGTATTACAATATAGAATGACCTCCTGACTTTTATCTAAAAGTATATTTTCAATTGTGCTTAGATCTTGAAGGGCAATTTCGAGATCCGTTCCTTGAATTGTATTCACTCCATTTCCCCTAATGTCAATCAATACAAATTCTTTATCTTTATCACTCAATCTCTTTTTTAGTTCATCTACAGTAATTTCCACTAATTTATTTTTCATCAACTTTTATATATAGGTATGCAGACCATGCAAGTAAGTTTCTATAAAACGAGCCTGACCAATCTTCAACAACTCTTTCGTAACTTCTCTCTATATTTCCAATGGGAATATTTTTTGAATACAGCTCCCTTGGGACGCAGGAATCATATAAATAAAAAACCTTTGTTTCATCGTTAAATCCCCATACAGATATCCAATGTGACATATAGGATTTTTTAAATTTCGAAAATGAACCATCTTTTTTATACCCATTTCCTATTAATACTATTACTGGCCTATCATTCAGTATCTCCTCTTTTATTATTTCAATCTTCTGCTTATCAGATCCTTGAGCGATACCTATTGTTGAATTTAATCCGTTTGTTTCAAGTACATTTTTAAGCATTTTTGGGGTTAAACTACCTGTTAATCTCCCAAGCAAGCTGTTGTGTAATTCTTCAGGCTGATCAAAATCAAACTTGTCATATGCTTCCAATATTCCCTTTGCAGTATAAACACCACAATGACTTAATCCTTGTTTTAAATATTCATTAGGTTGTTTGGATACTATGACATCTGACATTATTATTCGATCTCGTAAGCATCCATTGAATTTACAATATTTTTTATCTCTTCTACTTTGTCATTAAGGTTTTCTGGTACCTCGATTTCATGCGTCTCTCCATTTACCACAACCCCTTCTATTCCCTTTTCCTCAAGTTCAATTGTGATTAACTTCGAGCACGCATCACAGTGCATACCTTTTACTTTAATGTTCATAATATATTTTTAAAAATTAAATTTATTTAACTGTAATTGTTACCGGAGAAACCATACCCATACTACATGTTAGCTTGTATGATCCAGCTTGTACTACACCTAAATCAATCTCGTTAATTCCTCTTTTTAGTTCTACAAACCCATCAATTAACCCTCGAGCTGCTATGAATGCACCACAACCTTGTACTCCTTTGTTATCAACTACCAATTTAGCTGGTTGTCCAGCTTTTAGGGTTGTTGATCCTTTAGCTGTGTAACTAAATCCACTTGCTTCAAAATTAAGAACTTGTACATCTCCAACTTGATTATTAGTGTCTACAACTTGTACTTGTTCATTAGATTCAGGAAGACTGAATTTGATATCGCTAAGACTTGGATATCCAAGTACGTTTAATTGGCCGTTGATGTTGTAAATTACGAAGAAAACAATTACTAATCCAGCAATGTAATTAAATTTAGCAGTCATATGAGGTTTTTTGTTAAATGTAAGTCCTGAGAAACTAATAGCAACTAGTGTAGGTAGAGTACCTAATGCAAACATAAGCATAATTAGTGCTCCGGAAATCATACTTCCTGATGTAAGGGCAATTCCTTGTGCCATTAAAGTAAATCCACAAGGTAGAAAAAATGTAAGAGCTCCAAGGATACCTGGCATGTATCTTCCTTTAAAGTTCCTCTCATCTGCTACATATGTCCCAACTGACTTTGGTGCAGTAAATCTAAATTTCTGAGCCCATTCTACTCCAAGCATTTGCATTGCAAGAACAAACATTACTATAGAAACAACGAATACTAGAATAGAATAAACGGTTGCATTATCAAGAGAAATCGCATCACCGATAAGTCCCAATACTCCCCCAAGCAATGCAAACGATACAAGCCTACCTACGTGAAAGAGAATATGTGGTTCAGATTTCTGCTTTTGAGATTCTCCAATATATAGTTCGTTCCATTGCTTGATCATAGAGAGAAGAAGTCCTCCTACAAGTGCTGCACAACTTGAAAGTCCAGCGACTATACCTAATACAAAAAAGGCTGGTAGAGAAGATCCCGAATCAACTGAAAATTTTCCACCAAGCTGAAGTTTCTCGAAAACAAAAAATGCGACCACTAATCCAAATACTACTAATAAATTCTTCATCATACTTTTAAATTTGATAGGATTTACACGTAGCTGTCCATTAACAAATCTAAATATTGGAGTCGTATCTTTTTTGAATTTTGAATCACTAAATTCATACCCCAATTCTTTGAGTTCTTTAGTTACGTCTTTTGGGTTAGGTCTATTATCTCCAGTATAAGATACCTTCACTCTTGAATCTCTGAGAGAAGCATCCACACTTTCTATTCCATCTTTCTTAAGTAATTTTTTCTCTATAAGTACTTCACAAGCACTACAGTGCATCCCGTCCACATAAAGTGTGCATTGTTTAATTTCGGTGGAATCTTGAGATTTACGTTTTTTCTTTTTGGACATATTGTAATAAAACTTAAAAAATTATTTGTATTCGAATAATCTTAGTAATTCTTCTATTGTTTTCTTTTCCTCTCCATTCTTAATTTGGTTTACAGCACACGTACTTAGGTGATCTTCAATGACTAAGGCATCTA
>JAGQLH010000123.1 GCA_020429465.1 Candidatus Dojkabacteria bacterium
CCTTGAATTTCTTTCCCAATGCCTGGAATAAGAACAGCAATGAGTAAGAGTATGGAAAGGATGAGTCCGGGTAAAATTAATTTTGTGAGTATGCGATAATCGATGAGGTATGCGGCAACTCCAACTCCAACTCCAAGAATTGTGAATAGTATTTGTCGAATGAAAAAATGAAATGTGTTGGAGTGAGCAAGAAAACTTGCACTATACACCATTATTAAGCCAAACAAGGTAAGACCACCAACAATAAATATAATTGTTGCGTCTGGGGAACCAAGCGATGTGGTATATTTTCTTGATGAACGACGTTTTAGCATTGTGTTAAAAGTACAGTGTTATGTGCAGTCTATTATACATAAAATAAATCATGATGAAAGTTGACGAAAGTTTTCATATTTCACCCAGTACTCCTATATCCGAACTCATAGAATTATACCCGGAAGTAGTTGATTTCCTTATCGAAGAGTATGATTTTTATTGTTTACAGTGTTTTATGGCTGAGTGGGAAACGCTGGAGGAAGGCGCTCGAAATCATGGGATAGTCGGGAAGGATTTTCAAGAAATGCTATCATCCATTAATCTCCAACTAGAGCAATAAATGACACCTTTTCGGTATTCATTCGTTAGTAACTATATAAATCAAGTTTAGAAACTGATTTTTTCTCAGAAGAGATATATACTTATGTATGTTAAATCCGTAACGGATTTATTTTTGTTTATCTTTATAGTATGTAATGGTTCGTAAAACTCTTGGGCATGTATACAGAATAATATTAACATGGAAATGGTCATTTTTAATGGTCTTTGTTTTGTTTACGCTTTCCTCAATATTCGAAACAATGATACCTCTAATCCTTCGTAATATTGTAAATCTTGTTGAGCAAGAGCAATACTCGGAGGTATTTCCACAATTCTCTCTCGTCATATTTGTCGAACTGGGGTTTATGTTGACGATCGGTTTGGGAAATCAATTAAGTGATTCAGTAGTTTTCAAAGCTGCTCAGAAACTACGGCTGAAAATTTTTAAACATCTTCATGATCTTGACTATGATTTTCATACAAATAAATCTTCCGGATCATTGATTAGTTTATTTAAGCGGGGAGAAAGTGGTTTTTGGAGTTTTTACTTGCATTTGAATGTTTTCAATCTGAGGATTTTTCTTAGATTCATTATGATGATTCTTGTTCTAGGATTTGTTTATCCAAAGCTTATTTGGGTTGCGGTAGTAGTGATTATCTTGAACACACTATTTATGTTCTATTCTCTTAGGAATAATATTCGACAGCGAAAATATCTCAATAAAATAGAAGATAAAATTACTGCTACTGTAGTTGATAATATGATTGGTTTTGAAACAGTTAAGTATTTTACAAACGAAGAATACGAACAATCAAGACTTCAAAGACAAACAGATATATGGAGAAAAATAGGTATGAATTATGTTAAAACATTTCGTGTCATTGAGCTTGGGAATGGAGGGATTATAGATTTTGGGATGTTATTTGCAATTGGGGTTGCTTTGTATGATTTATTACAGGGAGTAATTGGTATTGGAGATTTTGTTCTTGCTGTTAGTTTTGCAACATTGTTTTTCCCACAGCTTGTAAATATGGTCTACAATTTTAGGGAGATTGCGAAGAATTACACTGATCTTGAAAAATATATTGCCATACTTGATAAAAAAGTTAATGTAAAAGATGCTCCGCGTAAAAGCGACGAAGAGAAATTTAATACTTTGGCAGAGTCGGGTAACTATTCATTATCTCTAGAAGATGTTGATTTTTCATATGATGGGAAGACCCCTTCTCTTTCAGATATCTCCCTCGAAATTAAAGAAGGAGAATCTGTTGCATTTGTAGGAAGATCCGGAGCTGGTAAAACTACAATAACGAAATTATTGATGCGTTTTTATGATCCACAACAAGGAGCTGTTAAGATTAGTGGAATAAATTTAAAACATCTTTCAAAAAAATTATATCGAAGTAAAATTGGCTTTGTTCCACAGGATCCAGTTCTTTTTAACGATACAATTGCCTACAATATTGCTTATGGAAAAGATAGCTTTACCATGGAAGAGATAGAGACAGCGACGAAGCTTGCAAATCTATATGACTTTATCCAAACGCTTCCAGAAGGATTTATGACTATGGTAGGTGAACGGGGAATAAAGTTGTCTGGAGGGCAAAAACAACGACTTGCAATAGCACGAGTCATACTTGAAAATGCTCCAATAATTGTATTTGATGAAGCGACGAGCAGTCTTGATTCTGAGTCTGAGAAGTTAATACAGGAATCATTTTGGGAAGTTGCTAAAGATAAAACCACTATAATTATTGCTCATAGATTATCTACTGTTAAGAAGGTCGACAGGATAGTAGTACTAGATGAAGGACGTATAGTTGAGATTGGTTCTCATAAGGAATTAACCAATAAGAAGTCGGGTATTTATAAACACCTTTGGGATCTCCAAACGAGTGGTGATGTGGTTGAGTAAAAAATTGAAACTTTAAGCAATTCTTTATACAAGGAAGTAGAGGTACGGATCATACCTGGATCAGTTCTTGAATATCACTGATTGCTTCTCCGGGAATTCCACCAAAAATTAGAAAATTCGTAGTGGGTACTCTAATTGAATCTCTTGCATGACCCATATTGCTTGATTGCGCATATATTCCTGGATGTATATAAATATTT
>JAGQLH010000124.1 GCA_020429465.1 Candidatus Dojkabacteria bacterium
AAAGCATTATGCTGTGATAAAATCGCTCTTATTGTGGGATAAAAAGCCCGAAAATGAAGCGTTTTCACGTATAAATACAAAAGGATAAACATGGGAATCTTAATATTATTCATAGTTTCAGTTTTAGCTGGAATGATGATACAGAAGCAGTGGAATTTACTTTGACATACGACCAATTAATAGAAAAAACACCAGTTCCAGTGTGCTTCTTTGTGATATATGTAGACTTTGAGAAACATATAATTATGAGGTGTTTGAATTGAAATTTTTTATGACATTAGAAGTGGGTGGGAAATTCTTAGCATATAAGTCTAAAAAAAATATATATAACATTATAGATTTATATACGAAATTTTCTCCCGTAGTGATTATAATATTTGAAGATGGGTGTAGATTTGATTCTATGGTTAATTCTTTAGACCCCCCGAGTGTGGGATATAAGTTACTCAGAGGGTGGGATATAAAATATAAAGAATTAGAATCGGGGTGTTTGAATTGAAATATCAAGGTAGGATCTGGTGCAGTGACTGTATAGATGACCCAATGGGATGCTTCTGTGATGAAGAAGGACGATGTGTAATCTCTGATGCTTTTGCCAGCAAAGAGGAAGCTCAAAGTTGGGCAGAAGATTTCATCGGTGATTGTGCCCCGTGGGAATATGAAATTTTAGAGGTATCGTAATTAACGCAGACTTAAAATACTACATTGCTTGTTTGAGTGAAGCTGGATTCTTTGGTTTTGGCGAGTATGTGCCAGAGCGTTTTACGCCTACATTTTGGGAATCATTTGCAGAAGACTACGACTTTATCGGCAAAAAAGAAAAACCTTTCAAAGTAAAAGAAGTTATGAACTCAACATCTGGGGCTAATGTATTTAATGAAAGTCTAGTTATCGAAAGAATTAATGAGTGGCAAGATGACTTTTAGTTTCAAATGTAAGAAATGCGGACACACTTTTGAAGAAACCACCAAATACGAAGATCGAACCAAACAATGCCCTTTATGTAAAGGTGAATTAAAACAACAATACAGTAAATCAACAGCAATATGGAAAACAAGCCTAGAAAGATAAATGATGGAGAATGAAATGGAAAAACAATTAAACTCTGGTTATCACAATAAGAAATTAAAAGAAAAACTTAACTTCAAAAAGGTCTTTGAAGGCAAAGTTGGTGAATTTGTACCGGCAGAAGAAAAGAAGATCAAGGAATGGGAAAAAGAGGTTAAAGAATGAAAGCATTAGTATTGTTTATTTTATTAACAGTAAGTGTATACGCACAGACAGACAAGACAGCTTATGAATTAACTACTACTGACATTAGAGATAGGGCTTGGTTGATCGACCCTACTTATGAGAAAGATACTAGAGATTCTGTTTTGCAAGGCATTTTCCATAACGTAGTATCGCCTATAGCGACTATTACTGATTTAGTGGCAGATAACATTCAGCTAGATTCTGGCGCAACTTGCGGGGTCAGTGCTTTTACTACAACAGATGAAACTGACACAGTTTTGATACCAGGTGCTTTAGCCACTGATTTATATATCGTGACGGGAGTTTTCACCTCTGCTATAGACCAGCAAGATATTTTACAAGTTGAGGCGAAAGCAGATACTTTGATAGTGCATCGTATGGCATCTGGCGAAAGCGCATTAGGTTATAATTGGTTTAGATTCACATATAAGTAGGTTAAAATGAAAGTTTATATAGACGATGGAATTGAAAACGTTAAAATGCTTATGAAAGCTGGAAGGCAAGACTGGGCTAAACGTTTAATGAAAAAACTAGAACTATTTGCCCCACCGGCAGAGATTGAGAAAAAAGGCGGTAAAAAGAAAAGATGAGTACATCAAACGCTTTATCTTACGAACAGACCAACTACAATAAAGAAGTTGAAGACCAAGACGACTTAGAGGCTAGAGTTACGGTTTTAGAGACCTTATTAGGTTCTGCTAACGTTTATACTGAAACCCAATTTAATGCTTTAGACACTTCTTCTTGGACTACGGCTAAATTAGTTTTAATAGTTGACCCATCGGGTGCTGCTACAGTAAGAGTTTGGAATCCCTATACGGAGACTTTTGGGTGAATCCATTACTTGATTTTGAATTATTTGCTCAAACTTGTCTGAAGATTAAATCTGAAAGAGGCGACATCGTCCCTTTAGAGTTTAATTCAGCACAAAAGAAAGTAATTCAAAAGATTAAAGATAAATATAAAGTTAAAAGAATCACCATAGATTTAGTTGCTAGGGTTGATTTCATGCTGAGGTTTATCATATTAAAAGCACGACAGCAAGGAATATCTACCTTAGTTCAAGCGTTTATATTCTGGGTACTTTATTTATTAGAGAACCAAAAAGCCCTTACAATGGGACATAAAACAGACGCATCTAATAACTTATTTGATATGTACTCCAGATACTACAAATACCTCCCAAAAGAATTAAAAAGAACGCTTAAAAAAGATAACGAGAAAAAGATTCAGTATTTGAAAACTCAATCAGAAAACAAAATAGATACAGCCGGTGCTGGTGAAATTGGTCGTTCTGATACATTACAGTTTATTCACGCAACAGAAGTAGCTTTTTATCCAGACCAGAAAGTAACCTTCGGTGGTTTGATGCAAGGTGCTAAATTAGCCAAAGCACACTTTATAGAATCTACGGCAAAGGGTTACAATTTATT
>JAGQLH010000125.1 GCA_020429465.1 Candidatus Dojkabacteria bacterium
AAACAATCGATGCATTAAATTCAATTATCAAAAAACCTAGTGGATACCCTGCTATTATACAGGCACTATCTACTGTAAGAGGAAAATTATTCATTGGAATTATTGAAAAACGACCTGATCAAGGTGTGTTTTTTAGAGGATGGTTAAGAAGACTATGGGAAATAACGGAAGTAGCACAGGGATTAAACAGATAACCTTTGCACCAATAGTTAAAGAAGAAATTAAATTAAAAAGAGAGTTCAAAATGCCAGCGATAGCGAATAAATACGATATAAAAACAGTTCAAAAAATTCACAAAGCAACATTCAAAATTGTTGATGTGCTGATTGACAAGTTAAAAGATGGTTTTCAGATAACTGATGCATTAAGTGCGTTCTCTTTATTCTCACCTATCAAAGACATAGGAGCCAATTGGAAACAAGCAGCACTTGAATATGGTGATTTGAATGAACAAGAATCTTCTCAATTACTTTATGAAGTGGGAGAGGAAATATTACATACTGCGGGTATTGATCCTTATGACATTGGAACTAGAAATATTGACCATTTGATGTTTGTACTCAAGCTTATTGGAGATATGTATGATTTAATAGCAGAGAAGCTAAAAGACGGATATCAACCAGAAGACTTAGACAAATTACCAGAATTCACAGAGATACTTGTTAAGATTTTGGGTAGAATCAATGAAGCCGCTTTAGATGCTAAGGATTTACAAGGTATCGAATATGTAGAAATGGGCAAATATTTAACATTAAGAATACATAGAGCTTTACGTGCCTAATTGGATTAAAATATTACTGGCTTTAATGCCCAAAAAAGCAATCGTAGAATTGGTGCTATCTGGACTGAAAAAACTAGCAGATAAAACTGAAACAAAGATTGATGATGAACTAATAGAGAATATCGAGAAATGGCTAAGAGAAAACGGAATATTGGATTCAACAGACATAGCGATATTGAACGAAAAATTGAACAAAGCCAAGAAATAGCATCTCTTGATAAGGGATTTAGCATTAGCTGGTTCTCTATAAAGAACTTGATTAGAATACTAAAAGAAGCAAAACAAAGAAGAATTGAACGCAATAGGTTAAAGAATGCCAAGAATAAGTAAAGAAACAGTTAGTAGTAGTTCAGGTGGGCTTTTAGGCACTTGGAATGCATCAACAAATACACCTACACTTTCTAATACAGATACTGGTAAGATAGGTGTTATGTATAAAGTATCGGATGCAGGTTCTAATGACTTCGGAGCTGGTTCAATTAGTTTTGAAGTAGGTGACATAGTAGTTAACGATGGTTCAGTATGGAGTAGAATAGATGCAACTGATGCAGTTATCTCAGTTAATGGAAATACTGGAGTTGTTGTTTTAGACGCTGACGATATTGGAGACGGCTCTGTCTCAAATACAGAGTTTCAATATTTGAACGGTGTTACAAGCGCTATACAAACACAAATTAACAACGCTGGTGGTTCAACTAATAAGATAGGATATATAAACTCGAATAAAACTGTCTCAGCGAATTACGCCTCCTTAATTAGTGTTACCGGATTAAAGTCGAGTAAGAAGTATAATTTTATATTCGTAGGGATAATTGACAGTAATAATTTAGCTCTTAACGAAATAGGATTCTATATTAGTGGGCAATACTCGTCCGACTACAATTACACAATACAGCTCTATAAAGATGGTGTTTTAGAGTCAGTAGTTAGTAAAGTAGATGACACTACGGAAGACCCTCTCGGTACAGGATTAAGCGCTTATCATTTTGAACTCCCGACAGGATTAACGCTAAACACTAACGAGGGATTAATTATCGCGAGAGGTACAGTCGAAAACTCGTCTTCGACAAAGACATTATACGGAATGGTTAACGGTGGTAATCCTTTTTATGTTAAAGAGGGAAGTTATATAATCTATATAGAGGGATAAATGATTTATAGAGGTAAGATTGAGAATAGACAAACTTTTTACGACTCTGATTTAGATATTGAGATAGGTTTTCCAGATGTTAACAAGGAGCAGGGCGAGGAACTCGCGAGAGCTGAGTTCGAAAGAGTAAGGAATCTAAGTATCCCGACAGAGGAAGCAAAAAGAAAACAAAAATTAATCAATCAAGTTAAGCAAAAAGCGAAAGAGCTTTTAAGCTCGACAGATTACAAGGCTCAAAGACACGAAGAGCAGTTAAAAATCGGCGCGGAAACAGACTTAACAGATATTGAATACAAAGCATTTTTAACAGAACGGAATGAGATTAGAAAAAAGTCAAATAAGTTCGAATCAGAGATTGAGAAACTTGAGACATTAGAAGAATTAAAAAATTACAAGATAGAGTATTAAATGTCAAAAATAATAAGCACAACAGAAACGGTACATTCAGCAGATTTTGAATCTAATTGGTATGGTGCAGATGGAAGACATACTGACACTACCAAATTACAAGCTTCAAACTCAGTAACTCCTCGTGAGATAATAGTTCAAGTTGGATTACAAGACATAGTAGGTTCTCCTGATGCTTCTAGTAAAATACAGATTTTCAGTACTGTACAAGGACAAGCTGAAACACTAGAGTATGAACAAGGAATAACTGCTGACAATAT
>JAGQLH010000126.1 GCA_020429465.1 Candidatus Dojkabacteria bacterium
ATTGATCAATTAAATATAACTCAGTATTCGTCTCGTCTACTAGATCATATTCACGATATGACCGAGCACAAGCATTGTTACATTCAATTTCAAAGATCTGAGATATAATTCGCACTTGTCTAAAGGCTCCTCCTCCTGCAGAATATGGGATCATTGGATATATGCGACCAATAAAAAAAGTAATCAAGAGAACTAATAGAAAACCGTAGGTTTCAAGACTTTTTAGTATGAGATATCCATTCTCTTTATATTCCTTAAGGATTTTGTGCAAATTCACATCATCAAAGATTCTGCCTGAAAATATTAGTATCAAAACCGATGAAACGAACCAGTAGAATATAATGGAAAAATCATCTGTTGTTTTTGTAAACATCAAATTCCAACAACACCAAAGAAATACAACTATTGGTAAAATAATGCCGATAAAACTCAGAATATGACCTATAAATTTTTTCTTATGGTTCTTAACGGGTACTTTCTCAAGGAAGAAGCAGGCAAAACAAATGATATAGAATGAATAATCTATCCAGTGCAACATAGGGACATCATTAGAACTATTGAAAAGACTGGTGAAGAGATAACCCACAAAGTAAGCCAGGGAAAATGAAATCGCGTAACAACCGAAGACTAGGGTATACCCACTCAAACTATGTCTCTCAAGGATTAGGATTTGCCAACCCAGCATAACCAAGAAACTTAACGTAGTCACCCCCACCGTTATATTCCTACTACTTAGTAGTGAATGTGTGGGGATATTGTATAAGGACAAATGAATTGACGAAACAACAAAACCAAGTATATAAAGAATTATGCCAACACTTAATATTTCTTCATAATTTAATTTTCTAATTACTTCCATAGTGGCATATTTTAACATCCAGTTGGTATATTTGAGTTAGTAGACCCTAAGTTTATTGTATAAATATCAAGCTGGCAATAATTTTGATGAAATGACGTAGTAACAATCACTTCCCCATTAGATATATTGGTATAATCCCCCAATATATCTTAACCATATACATCATTTCAGAACGAGATCCTGTAGGATTAGAACAACTTCTACTCTACTTCCCCTCCACACACGAACTAGATGAAAGAATAAAAATCCCCGATGTAGCTTCGTGTATTGATGCGTTTTATAACGAACTACCTAGTGATGCAAGAGACATACTTCTGCATGAAATGTCTAGTGCTATTAATACTCCCCAAATTGAAAAACAGACTGATTTTTATTGCAAGCTCGAACATATACTCTTTCATGTTCCCTACGTAACTATGCTGTATCTAAATGAAGTCTACCCATCCTCAGAATTCAGTACCCAGGAAAGACAAGAACGTCTAATAACTGCTGCACTTCACGACGTAAAGCGCCTTAATCAGTACAACTTTAATATGGTAATCACACCAAGAGTTCCACGTTTCTCTGATGGATACGGCTATGATCATGCAGATGAAGGCAAACAACTAATTCTCGATAAACTCCCTACTCTTCAATCAACCCACCTTGATTGGAAATCAATTGCTCGTGCAGTTGAACAACATAACAAGCTTCACCCAGCCTACGAAGAAGAGGAAGAAGATGATCCACGATGTCTAGTAAATTTTATTCGACAAATAGATACCACAGCTATTCTTACATTTTTTGATTCATATATTAGACCAATCGTAACAGAACAAGTTGAACGATATGAGTTCCTTCCACACTTTTCAACAGATGCTATTGAGAATTTCTACACTTCTACTACACTTGTTGATAGAGCAGTAATTAAGACCCAAATGGATTACGTTATTTATATGCTTGGCTGGATTCAAAACCTTAAGGATACGCAGCTACGGGAATTTGTATTAGGGAATGGAGTGATGGCTACGCTTAAGCAATTCCTCACGGATAGCTACCATGCATCATTAGTGAATGGAAATGGTTCTACCGCTAGTATGGAGGAAGTTTTAGACCAATGGGATCAATTAGTGGGGAAATTATACTGAGCAATTTAACTCACTTAACTAATAGTGGTCGAGTGATATTTTTCTCTCCATTCAAAATAAACTCGACTCATTGCGTTTGAATTTGTATAACAAATTTATCACGCAATGGAGATGGCGGGAATCGAACCCGCGTCCAATAGAAATTCTACCTATGCAGTTGTTCACAAGCGTAGGTTATTTTTGGTTTGGGTAGTACTAAGAATAGAAAATAACTAAAAAACTCTTAGACTCCGGCCGTTTAAGTCTTAATGTTACCCCCCGTGCCACAGGTGTAACAGTGCACTCGGTCTATGTGAAGACCTGGGAAAACTCAACCGAGACAGTTTTATCCAAGTCCTTGCTCACGCAAAACGTATAGTTAGGCGAATGTTGCAAGCGCCATGTTAGGTACAAATGCGTTAGCAATTGCATCAGCAACTGCAAGTACATTGTTCTTTACATTAGCGATTAGCGATTTGATGCTATTTGTTTGATGAACAATTTTTCTCACGGAGAGAGTTCAATCTCCGGCTTGCCACGTAGGCGAATATTCTCTGTCGAAACCAATACACCCCCTTCTTCGCCTCACTAGATGTAGTCACAAAGGGCAAGCCCCACGGCTTTTGATA
>JAGQLH010000127.1 GCA_020429465.1 Candidatus Dojkabacteria bacterium
CCCCAGTCGTTTCTAAAACATCAGGAGCAATTTTCTTAATTGTGTCGCCAATAGCTGATTTTTGAGCCTCTGTTTCTGCTTCATTGAACGCTTTTACTAAGTCATCTAACCTTGTAATTTGTTTTACATCACCTTGAATAGATGCAGATTCTTTCAACAACTCACCAACTTTGGATTGACGAGCTTCTTTTTCCATTTCACGAACGGCAGCCGTTACTTCTTCAACTGATTTATTCCCTTGTTCAGCAATCTGTTTAATTTGATCGTCTGAAACTTCGAATTCAATACCCTGATTTTTAAACTGCTCATTTAGTCTATCAAGATTGTTTGCATAGGCTTGTTCAATCTCAGCTTGTCCAGCTTCCACAACTGCTTTTTGCTGTTCTACTACTTTGTTAGTTTTCTCGATAACAGCCGCTTTTTCTTCTGCCGTTAAGTCGTCTGAAGTTCCTACAAATTCAAGTATCTTACCTTTGGCTTTTAATAATTCAGTATCTGTAGAAGCATTTAATAGGTCATTTTTTAAGCCTTCAATAATATTTTTATTACTTCTAAGTTCGAAACCTGTGTCAAAGAAATCATTTAATCCGTCACCTAAAGTGTCCTCAAAATCTTCAACATCAACATCAAGCTGAGCTTTAGCCACAGTAGTATTAGATTGAGCTTCAATTTGCTTAGCATTTCTAACTTCTTCATTATATTCGGCTAGTTTATCCTTATCTTTTTCCAGTTCACCCCTAAGACTAGCTAATCTTTGTGAAAAGTCATCAGTACCTTTTATAGCACCTGGATAAGCTTCAGCAAGTTGGTTCTGAATAGTTAAAAATCTTTTCTCTTCCTCTCCTGTAAGTTTAGATTGGCTACCAAGTTTTTCATATTCAGCAATGAGTTTAGCCGCAGAATTAACCCTTTTCTCTTGATTAGAAGCTTGTTCTTCGGCTAATTTAGTTTGTTCTTGAGCTAATTTCTTATCAGCTTCAGCATCCGCTAACTTCTCCTCAGCCGATTCGTGGAGAGCATCAACTATAAAGTATAATGCTGTACCAACTGCTGCTATACCAGCTATGATAGCACCAATCGGTGGAGGTCCAAACATTAAGGCAGTGAACATAGCTTTTACTCCACCACCTGCCGCTACCGAAGCAGCTTGAGTGCTATATAATGATGGTATTACGGATTTCAGTAAGGCATTTTTTAAACCTGTACTTGCACCTGAGATACCACCCATATTAGTAAGTAACCCCCCGAATGTACTCTTTAATGCTACAACGGCACCACCAGCACCTGAAAGAGCAGGAGCCATCTTATTAAATGTAGCAATTGCACCTACTGTTGATTCATCAAGGGTAGCCAAAGCACCTGAGACAAAACCAGATATAGTCGCTTGAAATCCATCGGCTTGAGATTGGATACTAGTTGATGCAATATCAAAGGCAGCTGAAGCAGCACCACCTGCAATCTCAGCAGTTACTTGGTCATAAGTTCCCAATGAAGCAAGGTACTTCTCATTGCTACCTGCTAAAGATTCAATGATTTTGGCAGCTTCAACTGAACCTGTTAGTTCTGCAAGTTGCTTACCTGATGCATCAGCAGCAGTCTTGATTTCTCTAAATACATTTACAAGTCCTCCACCGTCTTTTACAGGCTGTTTTAACTTATCTCTCAATGTGCCTAAGTCTGTACCCACGACTGATAAGGCATCATGTAAAGGAGTAGTCCCCTTTGCTAACAATGTAAAGGCAGCATTCATTTGCGTACCTGCCTGTGCTGTTGGAGTACCTACTGCTGTTAATCTAGATATAGCGGCCGTAGCTTGGTCAAAACCAACTTCCATTGCTGATGCAGATGGAATGAATGAAGCTAAAGAGCTGTTTAATTCTGCGAAAGAAGTTTTCCCGAGCTTGATTCCTGCAAAGAAAGTATCTGCTACTTCGTTAGCATCACTATAAGAACGTCCGTAGGCATTCAATACTGATGTTAAACCGTTTACTGCGGTTGTAGTATCAGATAATCCTGCTACCCCTGCTTTGGCTGCTACTTCAACAAATTGCCCAATCTCTTGTGCAGTACCTTGTGCACCTGCTGAAATAGCTTGGTAAATACCATTAGCCATATCTGCAGCAGTACCTGGAATATCGGCAGCTAACTTTAATGATATTTGTGAAAATTCTTCAAAATCTTTTCGACCAAGAGTCCCAATATTCTTGATGTTTTTATCTAGTTCGATAAATTCATCTATAAAGGGACTCATCGCCGATGTCAGACCAACGACAGACTGTTGGATTTGATTAAATGTGAAAGCAGTTTTTAATAGGTTGTTACTAGAACCACCAGTATTCTTTAAAGCAGTATCAACGGCATTAAGACCAGTTACAGTCTCTGTTGTTTCTGCTTGGATTTTATTTAACTCGGCAGCAATCTTATCACCATCGATAGGTTTTATATCCTTACCTAGTGGACCTAGTGAGTTTTTAAGTGAATTGATTACAACATTGATTTTTCTGGGGTCAACATCAAAGTCAACTTTGAGTTTCAGTCCTATTTCATTATCTGCCATTTCTCTTTACTTCCTTTGT
>JAGQLH010000128.1 GCA_020429465.1 Candidatus Dojkabacteria bacterium
AGTATACAAAATATTTGAAGAGTCTTTTGATCTATCAATAACTACTGTTTCATTTAATTCCGAATCTTCTGGACCGGAAAACCCTGTTTGGAATCCATGCCCACTCAACTCAAATGCATGATCAAATTCAGTAAATGTATTCGTTAAAATCCTTGATTCTAAGGGTACTAAATCATCGCTATTTATATTTTTGAAATCATGATTCTTTTTCGTAATTGAAATCCCATCTTCATTTGCTACATGATACGTTGTGATGCTATCAACAACATCCTCTTCATCCTCAGTACTAAAACTCGAAAGTATATTCACTAATTGTAATTCTCGCTCAATAGTAAGAGAAGAAAGTTGTATTGGTGTATCACCATCAGAATGGAAGAATATTTGAACATATAATTCGCCTGAATTTTGGCCTGCATCCTCAGGGAAGAACTCTATAAACTGATTAACCTCTTGTATAGTATTAGATGTACTCCAACCCGCCGTCGTCTTTGACCACGCTCCATCAGAACTATAGTAGTACCAATCCAATTTATTAGGTGAAAGTTGATATGTTATTGCATTCTCTGGCAACACTCGTACTGCTAAATCATCTACTGCTATTTCCTGATTTGGTGCTAGAGCAACACCATTAATTTTACGCAACGAACTAACAGTTATAGGTGAAGAATTAGGTGGTTCAAACCCTAAAATGGGTCCCGAAGAAGGATTTGATAGGGGATTACTAACCGGAGCAGAAATAAGTGTAGGTGGAGAACCAATGACTGATCCCGTATCCGCTTTAGGAGCCCCTTGTAAAATTAAAGGTAAACTAGTATCAGGAGAATTAATATTGCTATCCTCATACATATAACCGAGAGAAACATATCGTACAGGTTCTTCAAGAACAATACTTGGCCGATTAGTTGAATAATTTGTTTCTACCTGAGGAGTATTCTCTGTTACTTCGAAGTTTACCCCCACTTTATCAAGATCATTTCGAACATTTATATCACTAATTCCTAATACTGATCCACTTTCCGTTGGTAAGACTTCTACTTCTTCATTTTCTTCGATAATCGTACTCCCCGAATCATTTTCTGGGAGCTCCTCTGGTTCTATTTCATTCGATCTAGTTCTTTGAGGGGGAGTAGATTCAACTACTACTGGCTTACCAAATTGGGAAATAAGAGAAAACCCATTATCATCATAAGTAATTACATCTGAATCAAAGGAAGCGTTATCAAATGAAAATTCCTGCGAAGGGCTAATAGAAGCAAACGCACTCTCTATTTGAACCCTGTTTATGATAGTCACTCCACCGAGTACAAAAAGAACAATCTGTACTATTAAAAATACAAAACTCGTAAAAAGGGTCGCAAATGTTGGATAATACCGTACTCTAAATCTGGATAAATCCTCCTCGTGTTGAATATTGTTATCATCAGTATCTTTTCCTATTAACAGGTAGAGTATACCCAAGTAAAACCCTACAATTAGTTGCACCCAAAACCACGAAAGAGTAATTGAAATTGTTTCAAAAATTGAATACTTTTTCCCTTTCCTCGTTAATTTATTTCCAATGTTCGCCCAAAATATGGATCTTGTGGCTACTGAATGAATGATATTCCCAATTGCATTGGTGAAAAAAGATCCTTTAGTGGAATGAATTTTCTTCGATAGGTATTCATTATGCTCCGGAGAGAGGATCCCAAAAATTGCGTCTATCAATTCTAAGAGGAACTTAGGATGTGATTTACTGATGTATGAAAAGGACGAATCAAAACTATTGGTGCTTTTATCAAACTCCTTTTCAGATTCAACTAATGCAAAAACAGGTGTTTGATTTCTCTGGATGGTAGCATTCGAACTCAAAAGATTCACTAGTTCGCCACCACTAAACTTTGGCAATGTTAGGTCGACTATAACAACATCAGGATTTGTAACATACAACAACCCCAATCCCTCCACACCATTATTTGAAGTGAATATGCGGATCTGCATGCCCAATTGACGTGCAACTTGGTGAATGTACTTCTTAATTACAAAACGAATTATGAAATCATCATCAAGAAAGACAATCGTTTTTACTGGCTGAGGTTCAGTCATTGTAAGTCGATGGAAATAATCATCTCATTTTTACATGTTCTGAGTCTCTTGTGAAGCAAAAGGTATAGCTCGTAATTTCTATTCAAGTATCATAGGCATAATTACATGGAGGTATGTTGGATCATTAATATCCTTAAATACCCCAGGTGATGTTACTCCATTTGTTTCATAGATGATTTCTTCCCCTGTCATTGAGGTGATCATATCTTGTATGAATCGAGCGTTATATGATGTTTCAATTGAATCTCCCAGTACTTTTGCAACATCAACAGATGCTTCATTCTTTCCCATATCCACAACCTCTGCCTTCAGAGTCAATTTATGTGCCTCAGCATCAAATGAAAAAACAGTCTTATTGCCTATTGTGTTTCGAGCGAAAATACTAACAATTTTTACAATATCTTGTAATTCATCTTTTAAAGCAGAAAAACC
>JAGQLH010000129.1 GCA_020429465.1 Candidatus Dojkabacteria bacterium
CATGCTTGAACATTTTAGTAATAATCAGCGTGAACAATACTACGAAGCAATAAATTTTGTAGAAGAGTATATAGGTAAATTGTTGAGTATTGATCTGTAGGTAAATCATGACTCAAGAAACTATTAAAGAAGATCTAGGGAATTTAGTTGCAGATAATTTGATGAGTAAAAGGGATCTGCGTGCATTTATAGAAGGTAATATTCTTTTTCCATTTGTGATACATACTCACTATATGTTGTTCGTTTTGTGAAAACTAATTTTGTTTAAATAAAATATAAAATGGATGAAAAATATTATTGGTCAAGAGAACCGAATGATGATGAAGTAAATTCATTGATTGAACTTGCTCAAAGAAAAAAAAGCAAGTTGCTGCTAGAATATCTCGCTCGATATATTCGAAATGATTTTTTACAAAATGAGTTTGGCTTTGAGATGAGTCAATGGGAGTCTCCAAGGTCATTTGATGTAGCTATTGGTAGTGAATATGATCCGCTAGTTGGGAAAATTAGAAGACATGAACATCAATTGGAAAAGATGGGGCATGGCGATTGTCAACAAATAGTTATTCTTGTGCCGGCATATAATGAGGAAAAATCTTTGCCATTGTTATTAGATTCAATCCAGAGGCAGGTAGTTGACGACCCAGTAACTGTTATTGTGTCCGATAATGGGAGTTCAGATTCAACATTACCAATATCGATAGAAAGAGGTGCTAATGTAGTTTGTAGCGGAGTCCCGGGATGCTGCCCAACAAGGAGGGCAGGACTCGATTACTTAATGAGGACAGAGCTATTTTCGAGGCCTCAGGATACGATTATAATTCAGATTGATGCGGATTCAGAGTTACTGGGAGAAGGTTTTCTTGCTTCGGTTTCAAAGCACTATAAGGATAATCCTGATTGTTTAATTTCTGTAGGACCTAGCGAATACATTATAGGGACTTCAATTATTGATACAGGTAAGGCCTATCGGAAATTCTTTGGTAAGCCAACTTTGGGAGAGAGGTTGATGGCGCTGGGATATGATCCAGAGGGGATATTTGGTAAGGGGGAAAAGCATCCTAAACTGTTGATAGGAGGAAATACTGTATATCGAGGTACAATATTCAGGAATAGGAAAAATTTGTACCCTAATAAAAATATATGGGAAGCATATTATATGTCTATTGCCTTGCAACAAGATGTCCCACCAAGCCGTATAACATTTCTACCAGAGCAGAGGGTTCGTCAATCTACAAGGGGGGTTGTGCTTAAAGATGGAATGTATGACATACCTCCATATAAAACTTCAATGTTAGGTGAAGATCAGACCATTTTATATGCAATGAGAATGTTAGGTATAAGTCAATAAGTACTCATGATAGCTAGGTTATTCTCTAATTTATGAAATTTTACTTGCGTTATATAGCTGTTATATGTATAATCACAGGGTGCTTTACTTAGATAAAGCATTCTAGTAAGATAAAAACCATGAAAACAACATACTTTATCAAAACCAACTGGCTCCTCAATGTGATTCGCATTGTAGACGGTCGTGGAGGTTTTTAGATAAGTAGATAAAGTAGTAGCTATATAAATCTAAGTAACCTCCGAAAGGAGGTTTTTTTATTTTTTAAGAAAATGAGATGGTGTCAGTAGATGATATTTTTGTATCGACAAAAGCGCAAGAATCACTTATCAATAAAATATTAGGTTCACTAAGTGATGAAAATTGCGTTATCAAAATAATTCAGAGGGGCTCATTTGCAACTGGGAAAGAAGATAGGGCTTCGGATGTGGATTTGTTGTTTGTTGTTGAAGATGATTGTTATGAGAAGTTTCTAGAAGGTTTAAATGAGAAGCTTAAGAGTGCTATTGATTTAGTGTTTAATGAGGGATGGATTGATACTATAGTTCCAAATTTTGGAGGGATAGGATTTGTCTATTTGGCAAAAGATATGGATAAACTTATCCAATTGGACCTATACGTAACACCTAAGCAAAATTCAGCAAAGATTCTTAAATTAGAAGAAAAGAGAATTATATATAGTAGATATGAGTATAGTTTAGGAGAGTATGCGAAGAAGAATGTTAAAGACTTCAAATGTATTAATAAGCAATTTATTAAAAATAACTTAGATCAGGAGTTTCAGATAATATTCGAAGTTTTACTTGTTATAGAAATGTATGCGAAGCATATTTATCGAGGACATACAATGCTTTCATGCAAGTATCGATATCTATGTATTGAATCATTGGCAAGGTTCTTAAGGTATGTCCATACTCCTGAAAAGGTGGGGTATTTAATGTATGATTGGAATCACGATTTCAAAAACATTAATGACCCAATTGTTAAGCAATTTGAGCGAAATATACAACTTATCGATATATATAGTGAAGAACAGGTATTTACATTAATAAGAATTTTCAAGAAAATCATGCTTGAACATTTTAGTAATAATCAGCGTGAACAATACTACGAAGCAATAAATTTTGTAGAAGAGTATATAGGTA